>DASXJE010000119.1 GCA_036497565.1 Mycobacteriales bacterium | reverse complement strand
CCTGCGCCTGCTTGCTCAGCGTCGCCGGGTCGAGCCCGTGCACCACCACGACAGCCTTGCCGGCCTTCAACGACGACATGGTGGCCGAATCCAGGGTGATGGTGCGGGAGTAGGTGTAGCTACCACCGCTCGGCGCGATCTTGATGTTCGTGCCGTCGGCCGGTGTCGTGCCGCCGCTGACGGACAGCGTCGTACCGATCGGACCATAGAACGGCGCCCCCTCGGTGGTGGACACGACTCCGTCGCCGTTCTTGTCCGCCGCCATCGACGGGCAGACCCCTTGAGCGTTGATGTGGATGTGTTGCACGTGTGGGTACGGGGACTTGCCGAAGGTCGCGGCCAGACCCGACACGTGCTCGGTGATGGTCGCCTGATTACCCGACCCGTGGATCATGACGGTCCCCGTCGCGGTCGAATGGTTGAGCGGCTTGAGCGACGCCTGGAACGACCAGCCGCTGTCTGCCGACGCAGCAGCCGGCGCAAGCAACGGCAACGCCGCAATGGCGAGCGGCGCGACGACCTTGAGTGCCCTGTGCATACGGTCTCCCTTGCTGTTGGCGGGAAACGATCCCCGCACTGGTGAGCTGATCCAGGAGACGTTCGGGCAATCGGGCGCATCCGGTTCATCCGTCCGCAGGTATCTGTTCCGAACCGCAACAGCGGCGCCCACGAACGAAGGGGAGACCCACCTGCGCACCGGAGGATGACATGAACCGTCGCACCAAGCAGCTCGGCCTGCTCGCGGCCCTGCCGATCCTGCTGGCCGGCTGCGCGTCCGCGGCTGCCACCGACCAGTCCTCGGCTACCAAGTCGATGTCACCGGGCATGTCGATGCCGGGACTGCCGACGAAGCATGCCGACCGGCCGGCGGCGGCGAAGGAGGCGGGACCATCGGCAACCGCCAAGATGATCTGTGGACCGGAGATCCGGACCGATGTCGCCAAGGTCCTCGCGCTCTCCGCCAAGCCGCCGGTGACCGCGACCTGGGCACATCGCCTCTATACCTGCACCTACCGGCTGCCCGCCGGCCGGCTGGTGATCTCGGTCAAGGAATCAGGCGACGTCCCGTCAGCGCATGCCTACTTCACCACGTTGCGGGGGAACCTCGGTGCCGGCCACACCCTGCGCGGCCTGTCCGCGCTCGGCCTGCCCGCCTACGAAACCACCGACGGAACAGTCGTCTTCGTCAAGGACGACAAGACCCTGCACGTCGACGGCACCGGCCTGCCACGCAATGCGGCCAACGGCGAATCGCGGACGAACCTCGCCTACACCGTCGCCACCGACATCCTGGGATGCTGGAACGGCAAGTAGCCCGCCAACCGCCGCCGCCGATCCCAAGCCGCCAACTCCCATGATCGTGATCGGATAAAGCCGCGAAACGCCGTACGGATCCGATCACGATCATGAAACTGGGAAAGAGGATCAGGTGGCCGGGTCGGCGCCGGCCTCGTCGCCGTAGCCCGCAGCGCTCAGGATCCGACGCAGGTCGACCACCGTCTGGGTGTCGATGTCCTTGTTGCGCGGAGGGTCGAAGAACTCGGTCTCCGACCCGATGGTCACGGCTACCTTGCCGCCGTGTTGATCAACGGTCGACCCGACGGCCTGCAGCAACGACAGCACGGCGTGCCACTCGATGTTGTGGCTGACCGGATGCTGGAACAGCTGGCGCAGCGTGTTGCGGTGATGGTTGGACAGGTGCGGGGGCTCTGACGTCGTTGACATTGCTGCTCCCTCTGCCGCGGCTGTTCCGAAAGGACTGCCGACGCGTTTGCGCGACTATCCGTAATCAAACAGAATCCGATTGTCACACTTTCCGTACCGGCCACTATGGCGATGAACGGATGCTTGACAGCTGAGCCTATCGGCGCCCTATGGTTACGCCAGCCGTATCGGAATACCGCAGCCACAGGGAAAAAGCGCACTCGCATCAGTGTGCGGATTTCGCCGGCAGAGCACCCGCCACCCGTAGCAAGGAAGGATCCCAGTCTCGCGCGGCAGTACCGGGCGGACGGTCGACGTGCGTCTCAGGTAGTTGGTTTTGGCTAATGGTTGTGTCAATAAAGGTCGTCGGGGGGCGCGAGTGGAGAATTTTGTCACGACATTTACGCCGTCGGATACGTTATCGGGCCCGACAGGTCCGTCACGTATCGGACAGTTCGATGAATAGTATTTGTCCATACCGTCGCGGAGATCCTGACCAATACCGCGACGAAGCATTCATTGCCCGGCGACGCTGATCGTGAAGCGGCGTCGAGTCAGGTCGCCGATGTGGGGCACGGCGGCGCCGCCGGTGCTTTGGGGTCCTGGGCCGTCGCATCATCGTCGAGTCGACGGCCCAGGCCGACGTGTCGGACGATTCAGCGGGTCCACTTGGTGTTACGCATCACCACTGCCCCCTCCCCATAGAGTCCCGGGCGGGCCACCCGGCCATCTTCGACTTAGTGTGACATACCGAACGCAGCGTGTAGCGCAGCGGTCAAACCCCCGAGGGGATCGACCGTGTTGAGAGCGCCGCTGGTCGAGGATCTGCCGGCGCTTCTCGACCCGGTTCGGCGCTGGGATCTGTGGCGCCTCCCCCGCGGGCAACGCTGCTTGGTGATCGCCGTCCAGGCCGTCGCCGCCGGGGTCGCGGTGGTCGCGGCGTGGGCGACTCCGCTGCGGGTGCACGACCTCGTCGTGTTCGCGATTCTGACCGGATGCGGGGCGCTGTCGGTCGAGGCGGTACGACGGCTCGGCGAGCCCACCGGTGTGTCGAAGGACCTGCTGGTGGCTTGGACGCTGCCGGTCGCTCTCCTGCTCTCTCCGCTCTACGGCGTGCTCGCGCCGGCCGCTCTCTACACGCTGACGCAGGTCCGGGTCCGCCGCACGATGCTCCATCGGCGGATGTTCACGATCGCGTCGGTCGGCCTCGCCGACGCGGTCGCCGGACTGCTGTTCCGGTCCGTCACCGGCAGCAGCACGGAGTTCCGGCACTGGTCCCTGCCCATTCCGGTCGTCGCGCTCGTGGCATTGGCGTGTGGTGTCGTGCTTACGTTGATGAACACCACACTCATCTCCGTCGCCGCCGCGATGAGCTCGCCCGAGAGCTCGTGGTGGAGCGTTTTCCGCGACGGACGGATGCGGCTGCTCGACGGCCTGGGGATCACGACCGCGACCGTGGTCCTGATCCTCTGCTCGGTCAATGCGGTCCTCGTCCTGATCGCCCTGCCGTCGGTGATCTTCCTGCAGCGGTGTCTGTTGCACGACGAGCTACGCACCGCTGCCCGCACCGATCCGAAGACGGGTCTGCTCAATGCGACCTCGTGGAACAGGGAGGCCGAACGGGAGATCGCCCAAGCGGTGCGCACCGGTCTGCCGCTCGCCGTACTGCTCCTCGACATCGACCACTTCAAGGGCATCAACGACAGTTACGGGCACCTGATAGGTGACCAGGTACTGACGGCGATCGCGGCCGCCATCCAAGACGAGGTCCGGACCTACGACATCGTCGGCCGGTTCGGTGGCGAGGAGTTCGTGTTGGCGCTCCCCGGCACCGGGCACGAGCGCGCCAGGATCGTGGCCGAGCGGCTGCGGCAGCGCCTCGGAGCACTGGCGCTGACCCTCGTGGGCCGGGAGCAGGTCCACGTGACGGTCTCGATCGGGGCGGCGCTGCTCGGCGACGCGTGCAGCCAGCTCACCGAGCTGTTGGCCGCGGCCGACGCGGCGCTGTACCGCGCCAAGACCGGCGGACGGGACCGGATCAGCATCGCCGGCGATGTCGTCTGAGTGGCGACTCCACCCCGATTCCTTACACAGAGTTAGACCGCGGTGCGATCCCGTGGTGGCAGCGGGTGCCGGTCGCCCGAATAGCGCACCGGAACCGGGTCGTAGTGGCGTAGCGTGATCTTCAGCTGAAGTATCGTCTTCGGCTCCCGAAGGCCCCGACTCCTCCGTCCCCCGTCGGAGCGGGGTAACCCCGGCTAGCGGACGCCCAGCCCTCGGGATCCATCCGGGACTGGGCGATTCGCTGTGGCGGCGGCACCGACATCTCCCGCCACGAGCCGCATTCCGGACGTGGTGCTCGGCTCGCGGACGGCGGCGCCGGCGGGCGGGCCTAGACTGCACCCGCAGTCGAACGAGGAGAACCGCATGCGCAAGGTGCTGATCGCCAACCGCGGCGAGATCGCCGTCCGAGTCGCCCGCGCGTGCCGCGACGCCGGCCTCGACAGCGTCGCCGTCTACGCCGAACCGGACCGCGACGCCCTGCACGTGCGGATGGCCGACGAGGCGTTCGCCCTCGGCGGCACCACCCCCGCCGACTCCTACCTGAACATCGAAAAGATCCTCGGTGCCTGCAGTGCCTCCGGGGCCGATACGGTGCACCCCGGCTACGGGTTCCTGTCGGAGAACGCCGACTTCGCCCAGGCGGTCCTCGATGCCGGACTGACCTGGGTCGGTCCGGGGCCCGCGGCGATCCTCGCGCTGGGCGACAAGGTGCAGGCCCGACACATCGCGATGGCGGCGGGTGCGCCGCTCGTGCCCGGCACCCCCGACCCGGTCGACGGCGCGGACGAGGTGGTCACCTTCGCCCGCGAACACGGCCTTCCGGTCGCCATCAAGGCGGCGTTCGGCGGTGGCGGGCGCGGGCTGAAGGTCGCCCGGACCATCGAGGAGATACCGGAGCTGTTCGACTCAGCGGTCCGCGAGGCACAGGCAGCGTTCGGCCGGCCCGAGTGCTTCGTCGAGCGCTATCTCGACGCCCCCCGGCACGTCGAGGCGCAGGTGCTCGCCGACACCCACGGCACGGTCGTGGTGGTCGGCACCCGCGACTGCTCACTGCAGCGGCGCCACCAGAAGCTGGTCGAAGAGGCGCCGGCGCCGTTCCTCACCGACGATCAACACAGCCAGATCCACGAGGCGGCGCGCGCGATCTGCCGAGAGGCCGGCTACGTCGGCGCGGGCACGGTGGAGTTCCTCGTCGGCCGCGACGGCGTGATCAGCTTCCTCGAGGTCAACACCCGGCTGCAGGTCGAGCACCCCGTGACCGAGGAGACATCCGGGCTCGACCTGGTCCGCGAACAGCTGCGGATCGCGGCCGGTGAGCGGCTGCGGATCACCGAGGATCCGCCCGCCCGCGGCCACGCGATCGAGTTCCGCATCAACGGCGAGGACCCGGGCCGCGGGTTTCTCCCGGCGCCGGGCGCCATCAGCCGTTACGTCGAGCCCGGCGGGCCCGGCGTACGGGTCGACTCCGGCGTCGAAACCGGATCGGTGATCGGCGGCGCGTTCGACTCGTTGCTGGCGAAGCTCATCGTGGTCGGCGAGTCCCGCGCCGAGGCGCTCGCCCGCGCCCGCCGGGCGCTGGACGAAATGGCGGTCGAGGGCATGGCCACCGCGCTGCCCTTCCACCGGGCGGTGGTGCGCGACCCGGCGTTCACCGACGAGCCGTTCCGGGTGCACACCCGGTGGATCGAGACCGAGTTCGACCAGCAGATCCCGCCTTTCGCCGGTCCCGTCGCCGAGGCCGACGAACCCGCCGCCCGGGACACCGTCGTCGTGGAGGTCAACGGCAAGCGGCTGGAGGTGAGCGTCCCGGCCGACCTCGCGGCGCCCTCCGATCGGAGCGGCCCGAAGGCGAAGCGGCGCCGGTCGAGCCACGGCTCGTCAGCGGCCGGCGGCGACGCGCTGACCAGTCCGATGCAGGGCACCATCGTCAAGGTCGCGGTGACCGAAGGCGACACGGTGGCCGAGGGCGAGCTTGTCGTGGTCCTCGAAGCGATGAAGATGGAGCAGCCCCTGTCCGCACACAAGGCCGGCACCGTGAAGAAGCTCGAGGCGGCGGTCGGTGACGTCGTCTCCAGCGGCACGGTGATCTGCGAGATCGCCGACTGACTTGACGCAGCGACCCAACCCGCTGCAGTGGTTGCGGTACACGTTCGGCGGCCGACTCCCCCCGCGCCTGCATGGGTGGGTGCGGCACGACCTCACCGACGCCGACTGGCGGTTACGTGAACTCCTGCGGGTGTGCGTGCAGATCACCGCGCCGGTTGTCGCCATCATGTGTCTCCCCGGCCCACTCGAGATCCGCGCCCTGACCGCCGCGCTGGTCGTCTGTGGCGCGCTGTTCGTGGCCGCGGCGTACGGCGACGAACTGCGGGACCGTCGGCTGCGTCAGCACGGCCTGCCCAAGCCGCCGCGCCGCGACGACTGAGAGCGGCTCAGTCGAGGTCGTCGTGCTCCATCAGCTGCCGTGCCGCCTCGGTGATCGACCCGGTCAGCGACGGGTAGACGGCGAAGGTCTGCGCGAGCTGATACACGGACAGGTTGTTCTGTACGGCGACCGTGATCGGCAGGATCAGTTCCGATGCGGCCGGCGCCACCACGACGCCGCCGACGATGACGCCGGTGGCCGGTCGGCAGAAGAGCTTCACGAAGCCCTCGGTGAGCCCCTGCATCTTCGCCCGGGCGTTGGTGGCCAGCGGGAAGGTGACCGCGCGCGCGGCAACCTCACCCGTTTCGATCGCCCGCTGCCGGATGCCGACGGTCGCGATCTCCGGGTGGGTGAACACGTTGGCCGACACGGTCTTGAGCTTCAGGGGTGTGACGGCCTCACCGAGCGCGTGCCACATCGCGATCCGCCCCTGCATCGCGGCCACCGAGGCGAGCATCAGCAGCCCGGTGCAGTCGCCGGCGGCGTAGACGCCCGGGATGTTGGTGCGGGACACCCGGTCGACCGGCACGAACCCGCGTGAGCTCACCTCGACGCCGGCCTGCTCCAGCCCGAGATCTCCGGTGTTGGGCACCGAGCCCACGGTCATCAACGCGTGGCTGCCGTCGACACTGCGGCCGTCGTCGAGTTCGACGACGACTCCACCGGGCGTACGGCGGACCCCGGACGCCCGGGCGCCCTTGACGATCTGCATGCCGCGCTTGGTGAAGACCTCCTCGAGCAGAGCCGCCGCCTCGGAGTCCTCACCGGGCAGAACGCGGTCGCGGCTGGAGACCAGGGTGACGTCGACGCCCATCTCCGTGTAGGCACTGGCGAACTCGGCGCCGGTGACCCCGGAGCCCACGACGACGAGCCGCTCGGGAAGCTGGGGCAGGTCATAGATCTGCCGCCACGTCAGGATCCGCTCCCCGTCGGGCACGGCGCCCGGAACGATGCGCGGGGTGGCTCCGGTCGCGACCAGGACGATGTCGGCCTCCAGCCGCTGCGGACCGTCCTCGGTCAGCGCGTGGAGGACATGGGTGCGCCCGTCGTCGATGTCGACGAACCGCGCCGTACCGATGAGCACCCGCACGCCCTCGCGGATCAACCGATCGTGCACGTCGTGGGACTGGGCCTGGGCGAGCCGCTTCACCCGACCGTGGACGACGGGAGCGTCGACGCTGAGGGCCTCCGGATCGACCGCACGCACTCCGAGCGCGGCGGCGTCGCGGAAGGAATTCATCGTCTCGCTGGTGGCGATGAAGGTCTTCGACGGAACGCAGTCGTAGAGGACGCAGGCCCCGCCCAGGCCGTTCTGCTCGACGATCGTGACCTCGGCGTCGAGCTGCGCGGCGACCAGGGCCGCCTCGTAGCCGGCCGGGCCCCCGCCGACGATCACGATGCGTGGCACGGTGTCCTTCCGATCGTTCGCCTGACCCCATTGTCACCCACGACCGGGGTGCGCACGGCCACTAGGCTCTCCCCCATGACGCTCTACGCCGCATACGGGTCCAACATGGACCCGGCGCAGATGCTGTCCCGGTGTCCCCATTCGCCGGTCGCGGGCACCGGGTGGATCGTCGGCTGGCGGTTGACCTTCGGCGGCGAGGAATTCGGCTGGGAGGGCGCCCTGGCCACCGTCGTGGAGGATCCACTCGAGAGCGTCTTCGTGGCGATCTACGACGTCACCGCCAAGGACGAGGCCTCCCTCGACCACTGGGAGAGCGCGGACAACGGGATCTACCGCAAGATCTCGCTGCGGGTGCACGCGCTCGACGCCGACGTCCTCGCCTGGGTCTACGTCCTGGACGGATACGAAGGCGGCCTGCCCTCGGCGCGCTATCTCGGCATGATGGCCGAGGCCGCCGAGCGGGCCGGTGCACCGGATGACTATGTCGCCGCGCTGCAGTCCCGCCCCTGCCGGTCGATCGGCAACTGACCGCCCGTCAGCCGGAGAGGGAGATCAGGGCGAGGGTCGACATCAGCCGGACCCCGATGGCGATCGCGCGCTCGTCGACGTCGAAGTCGCCCTGGTGCAGATCGTGCTGGTCGCCCGGTTCGCGACCGCCGCGCACGCCGAGCCGGGCCAGCGCGCCGGGCACGGTGTCGAGGTACCACCCGAAGTCCTCGCCGCCGAGGCTCTGCGGGGTGCCCACCAGTCCCTGCGGGCCGAGCGAGGCCCGCACCGCGTCCCGGATCAGTGCAGTGGACCGTGACTCGTTGATCACCGGCGGTACCCCGCGTTGGTAGTTCACCTCGGCCACGGCGCCGGTCGGAGCGACGATCTCCTCGACCAGCCGCCGGACGAGCTTCTCGGCGTCGGCCCAGACGTCGCGGTCGAGCATCCGGACGGTTCCCCGCACCTGGCCGGACTGCGGGATCGCGTTGGGGGCGACCCCGGCCTGTACGGCGCCCCATACCAGCGACAGGCTGGCCCGCGGATCGACGACCCGGGTGAGCAGGCCGGGCAGATCGGTGATGAGCCGGCCCATCGCGTAGACCAGGTCGACGGTCAGATGCGGTCGCGCGGTGTGCCCGCCCGGGCCGGACAAGGTCACCTCGACCGAGTCGGAGGCGGCGGTGATCGCCCCGGTACGCACGCCGATGCGACCCACATCCGTCGCGGGATCGCAGTGCAGAGCGAAGATCCGGTCGACACCGTCGAGGGCGCCCGCGTCCATGACGCCGAGCGCGCCGCCCGGCGTCTGCTCCTCCGCCGGCTGGAAGATCATCCGGACCCGGCCGGGAAGCTCCGGCGCGGCGTGCAGCGCCAGGGCGGCACCGAGCGCCACCGTGGTGTGCACGTCGTGCCCGCAGGCGTGGCAGACGCCGTCGACCGTCGACCGGTAGGGGACGTTTTTCACGTCCGGCAACGGGAGCGCGTCGATGTCGGCGCGCAGCGCGACGGTCGGTGAACCGGATCCGATGTCGCAGACCAGGCCGGTGCCGCTCGGCAGCAGGCTCGGCCGAAGCCCGGCCCGGCGCAGGTGCTCGGACAGCAGGGCGGTGGTGCGGTGCTCCTGCCAGCCGAGCTCGGGGTGGGAGTGCAGATCCCGGCGTACGGCGATCAGGTCGGCCTCGTGATCGGCCACCCACGAGCCCAGCCAGGCAGGCGCCTCGGTGATCGGCTGTGGGCTCATGCGGCGGGCCGGCCCGGCCCGATCCGGGTGTGTCTCATCGCGGTAGTCCATGTCTCATCTCACCGAGCAGACTATCGACCACCCGGGTCAGGTCTCCGCCCGCCGCCGCCGCGACCGCCCGCTGACGCTGATAGCTCGCCCCCCGCTCGATGATCCGCGGCACGATCGCCAGCTCGTCCGCGCAGCCCAGCCGGCGGGCGATCGGGGTCAGGTCGTCGACCAGATCGGCGAGTGCCTGGCGCACCGGGACGACCGTGCCGCGGTCGTCGGCGACGATCTCGGCGTCCAGCCCGTAGCGCGCGGCGCGCCACTTGTTCTCCTTCACCACCCACGCCCTCGGCTCGGGAAGCGTGTATCCCTGGTCGATCTGGGAGTCCAGCCGTTCCACCAGGCACTGCGACATGGCCGCGACCGCCGCGATCTCGTCGATCGTCGGCAGGCCGTCGCAGATCCGCAGCTCGACGGTGCCGAATCTCGGATGCGGGCGGATGTCCCACCACACCTCGCGGACCGACTCGATCGCGTGGCTGGAGATCAGCACCTCCATGTAGCGCTCGAACTGGTCCCACCCGGAGAGCTGGTAGGGCAGCCCGGCGGTCGGGAGCGCCTCGAAGATCTTGCTGCGGTAGGAGGCGAGGCCGGTGTCGGCGCCGACCCAGAACGGGCTGGACGCCGACAGGGCGAGGAAATGCGGGATGTAGGCCACCAGCGCGTTGACGATCGGGATCGCCTTGGCCGGGCTGCGGATGCCGACGTGCACGTGGACGCCGAAGATCTGCAGCTGGCGGGCGAGCCACTGGTTCCGCTCGATCAGCTGCTGGTAGCGGTGGGTCTCGGTGATCTGCTGGGTCGACCAGTCGGTCATCGGATGGGTGCCCGAGCACATGACGCCCAGCCCGAGCGGCTCGGCCGCGGAGATCACTTCGGCGACGGTGCCGGACAGGTCCTTGCAGGCCTCGGCGACCGTGCCGCACACCCCGGTGATGACCTCGACGCACGACTGCAGGAGTTCGTGCTTGGCCTTCGGGTGCTCGTCGAGGCCGTCCGGTGTGATGGCCGCCAGCACCTCGTTGGACCCGGAGCGGAGCTGGCGGGTCTCGACGTCGACAAGCTCCAACTCCCACTCGACCCCGAGGCTGGCCCGCTCCGACGCGCTGAAGTCGATCTGCACGCCGCGAGCGTAACCGGGGAGCAGGCGCCCCGCCGGGCGACGCTCAGGTCGCCGCGGCGGGGGTCGCGCCTCAGGTTCCGACGGCCACCGGCCGGCCGAGCTTGGCCGACTCGTAGATCGCCCAGATGACCTCGAGGGTGCGGGTGTTCTCCTCGATCGTCACGAGCGGCTGACGGCCGTCCGCGATCGCGGACAGGAAGTCCCGGTACTGGGTGGTGTGGGCGTCCGACAGCGCGGACGGGTCGCCGCCCGCGGTGCCTCCGGCCTGGGTCGGGAGCACCTGCGCCGCCTGGTTGTCACCCGCGCCGCCGCCGTAGGCCGGAGCGTCGGTCGAACCGTCACTGGCATGGAAGTAGGCCAGCTGGTCGTCGTCGATCACCGCCGACCCGTGGTCACCGTGCACCTGGATGCGCGCGGTCAGTCCCGGGTAGGCGGCTGTCGTCCCGCGGATGACACCCAGCGCCCCGGAGCTGAACCGGATGGTGGCGACCGCGGTGTCCTCGACCTCGATCCGCTCGTGAGCAAGGGTTCCGGTCCACGCGAACACCTCCGTCGGCTGACCGAGCAGCCAGACGAGGATGTCGATCGAGTGGATGCCCTGGTTCATCAGCACGCCGCCGCCGTCCAGCGCCCAGGTGCCCCGCCAGTCGCCGGAGTCGTAGTAGCCCTGGCTCCGCCACCAGGCGATGTCGGCGCTGCCCGACGTCAGCACTCCGAACTTGCCGTCCTGCACCGCAGCGTGGGCGATCTGGGCCGCGGCGTCGAACCGGTGCTGGCTGATCACCGTCACCACGCGGCCGGCCACCGCGGCCTCCTTGGCGACCGCGGCCACCGCATCCGGCGTGACGTCGAGCGGCTTCTCGATCACCACGTGCTTGCCCGCTCGGAGCGCGTCGACGGCCGGGCCGGCGTGGTTACCACTCGGGGTGCAGACGGCCACCGCATCGATGTCCGAGCGTTGCAGCGCCTCCTCGACGCTGTACAGGGCCGGCACTCCGTGCTTCGCACCGAGCTCGTCGGCCCGCTCCGGAATGACGTCGACCACCGCGGCCAGTTCGGCCTCGGCCAGTCCCGCAATGGTGCGCGCGTGATGCTTTCCGATCACGCCACAACCAATGACGGCGAATCGCATGGCGAAACTTCCTCTCGATGAAGTCAGTGGTAGTCGATGCCCTGCGCGCGCAGCAGGCCGGTGAAGGCGTCGGTCGCCTTCTTGAACAGGTCGGCACCGCTGAATCCGCCGCTACGGCCGGCGTGGGCGAGGTGCGGCTCCATCGAGAAGAATCCGTCGAAGCCGTCGGCCTTGAGCGCGCTGATCGTCTCCGGCAGCTGGCCGTCGCCCTCACCGGCCGGAACGACGTGGGAGTCGGCGAGGACGGCGTCCTTGATCTGCACGTAATCCAGGTGCGGCCGCAGCGACGCGTAGGCCTCGGTGAACGGCCGTACGCCGCACTGCACGAAGTTGGCCGCATCCCAGGCCAGCTTCAGCTTCGGAGAACCGACCGACTCGACGATGTCGAGGCAGCGGCCCGGCAGGTCGCCGTAGATCTCCTTCTCGTTCTCGTGCAGCAGGGTCACGTCGTGGCCCTCGGCCCTCGCCGCGAGCGCGCTCATCCGGCGGAGCACCTCGTCGCGGTGCGCGGCCGGGTCGTCGCCCTTGGGGATGAAGAAGGAGAACAGCCGGATGTAGGGCGCCTCGAGCCGCTGCGCGACCTCCAGCGACCGGTCGAACCGGCGGAGATGCTCGTCGAAGTCGTCGTCGACCTTCACCTTGCCGATGGGCGAACCCACCGACGAGGTGGCGATGCCGTGCTGGTCGAGGGTCTTGCGCACCTGCTCGAGCTGTCCGTCGTCCAGGTCGAGCACATTGGTGCCCCAGGCGCTGCGGAATTCGATGAACCGGATGCCCAGCTCGTCGAGTACCGAGCACTGCTCCTCGAGGTCAGGTGAGATCTCGTCGGCAAATCCCGAGAGTGTCCACATTGGACTGGTGACTCCTTCGGTCGATGGTGAGAGCTTTTGGCTTTTCTGTCGTTCCTTGCCCTATCCCTTGACACCGCCGGATGCAAGCCCGCCGACGAGATACCGCTGGAAGAACATGTACAGGAGGACCACGGGTACCGCGCAGATCACCGACGCGCCGAGCAGCTGGCCGTAGAGCGGCAACGGACCACCTTCCTGCGCCTGCGCGAACACCTGGAGATCGATTGCCGCGGTGCGCGTGTCCGGCCGGGTGAGGATGCTCGCGAAGAGCACGTCGTTCCAGCCCAGCAGGAACGAAAAGATCGTACTGACGACGATTCCGGGCAGCGACAGCGGGAGGATCACCCGCCACAGCGCCCCGACCCGGGTCAGCCCGTCCACGAGAGCAGCCTCCTCGAGCACCTCGGGGATGCTGCGCAGGTAGGTCACCATCAGCCAGATCGCGAAGGGCAGCGCAAACGTCAGGTATGTGATCAACAGCCCGCTGCGCGTCCCCACGATCGTCAGGTTCAGATATGCCTTGGCCGAGGCGAAGGTGACGAACAGCGGGAGCAGGATGAGTGCGCTCGGGATGGTCTGCAGGCCGAGCATGCCGCGCAGGAACGTACGCCGGCCGATGAAGGTGAAGCGGGTCAGGCAGTAGGCGGCACCGACGGCGACGACGGTGGACAGCGCGGCCGCGCCGAGCGAGGTCGCGAGGCTGTTCACCAGTCCGCGCGCGAGCGGCACGGTCGTCCACAGGTGCACGTAGTTCCCGAACGCGAAGTGCTGCGGGAAGAGCCGGCCGCTGGCGACCTCGACGTCCGGCGCGAGAGACATGATCACCATGTAGGCGATCGGCGCCAGCGCGAAGACGCACAGTACGACCGTCATCGGCACCCGCAGCCCGCGCGGCAGCAGCTGTCCGGAGTCTCTGCGGATGGTCGCCATGATCATGCCTCCGGGGACGGGTCGAGCCGCACGGCACGCAGGTAGAGCACCGCCGGGATCACCAGGATCACGAGCGCCATGATCGACATGGCCGCACCCAACCCGAACCGGAAGACCTGGAACGACGTCGTATAGATGTTGATCGGCAGGACGTTGACTGCGTCCGGCGCGGGGATCCCGAATAGCACGAACGGCAGCGTGAAGTTGTTGAAGTGGTTGAGCGTCGACAACAGCAACGCGAGCGTGAGCGGGCCACGCATCTGCGGGAGGACGACGTGCCAGATCTTCTGCCACCAGCCGGTGCCGTCGAGGTCGGCAGCTTCGTAGAGCTGCGGGTCGATCGTCTGCAGCCCGGCGAGCGACATCAGGTAGACGAACGCCCATGATGCCCAGACGTCGACCAGGATCAGCGACCAGAAGCTCCGACCGCCGATCAGCCAGTTGCCACCGTTGATCCCGACGTGCTTCAGGGCGCTGTTGAGCGCGCCGTCGGGTCGGAGCACGAGCCGCCACACCAGCGCCGTCACGAAGGACGGGATGACGTAGGGCAGCAGGTAGATCGACCGGATGATCGAGCGGCCCCGGAACTTCTGGTGCACCGTCAGAGCGCCCATCACGCCGACGGGTGTGATGATCACCGTCGTCAACACGGCGAACGCGACGCTGAGCCACAGGGAGTGCAGCAGGCCCGAGGCTCGGAGTGCCTCGGAGTAGTTGGACAACCCGATGAACGGCGCGCTCACCCAATGCCGCAGGGAGTATGCGTCCAGATCGAGCCCGCTGATCCAGATCGCGATCGCGAACGGCACGATGATGATGACCAGCAGGAGGAGCCCCGCCGGCAGCATCAGCCACAGCGGGCGGTGCTCCCGGATGCGGCGGCGACCCCGCCGGGACGTGCCGCCGGGTCCGTCACTGCCGACCCGCCCGGCTGTCGTCGGTCTGGTCCTGGTCGCTGCGTCGCTCATGCTCCTCACCGGTCCCTGTTGGCGCGGTTCAGCGAGCTCTGCACGGTGGCGTTACCGGCGTTCAGCAGCTTCGTCACGTCGGAGTCGGAGAACGAGCCGTGCGAGAGCGGGTCGAGGCTCTGCGCGACGACGTTCCCGAGCGCGAGCTGCACGTTGCTCCAGGCCCCGGTGTACGCCGTCGGCAGCGCCACACGTTCTGCCTTGATCCACTGCTGGGTCTGGGAATTCTTGGCAGCGACCTCCGCGGCGGCCTGCTGGTTGCTCGGCAGGTCACCGAACACCTTCGAGTAGTGGGCCTGTTCGCGCTTGCTCGTCACGAGCGCGATGTATTTCAGGGCGAGCGCCTTGTGCTCCGAGTAGTCCGCGACCGCCATGTTGTCCCCCGAGACGATCGAGCCCGCACCCACTCCCCCGGCCGGCCGGGACGAATAGCCGTACGGGACCAGGGGCATCGTCGCGAGGGCGTACTTGCCCTTGACCGGCGACTTCAGCAGCGTCGGGGCCGACGAGGGCGTCACCATCGGCAGCATCGCGGCCTTGCCGCTCGCGAAGGCGGCCAAGGCGTCGGTGGCCTTCCATCCGATCGACTTCGGATCGGTCACCTTGTCCTTCGTGAGCAGACCGAAGTAGAACGAGAACGCCTTCTTCACCTGAGGACTCGCGAGCAGTGACTTCCGCTGGTCGCGACTCACCAGGTCGCCACCGGACTGGCGCACCTGGGTCCAGATGTACTTCCACGGATCGGCGTCGTCGGCGTAGTCGATCGCCGCGCCGTAGACCTTCTTCGACGGATCGGTGAGCTTCTTCGCGTCGGCGACGAACTCGTTCCACGTCTTCGGCGGTCCGGCGATGCCGGCCTTCTTGAAGAGCTCCGTGTTGTAGACCATTCCGAACGGCCGCATGCTCATCGGTACCCCGATCTGGTGCGCCCGATCGGGTCCCGACATGGCCAGTTGGGGCTGGAAGAACCGCTGGCGACCGCCGATTTTCTTCCAGTCGGCCTCGCTCAGCTGCATGAAAGACTTGGTCGAGAAGGCCACCGGGGTGAACGTGGTGCCGAGCAGGTAGACGTCCGGACCGGTGCTGGTCACCGCCGAGGTCTCGAGCTTCGTCTGCTCCTCCGAGAGGTCGGTGTAGGTCTCGAAGTGCACGCTCGCGCCGGTCTGCGCCTTGAACTCCCGCTGGATCCGGGCGAACCAGGCCTTCTGTGCCGAGGCGTACTGCGGGTTTTCGCCGACCAGGACGTCGATCGAGTGCGGGTCCGTGTTCGACCGGAAGCAGGCGGACGGAAGAATGGCCCCGAGGAGGAGCCCCATGCCCGCCGCAAGCATTCGCGTTCGTCGAGCCATGTGTCCCTCCCTGCGGTCTCGGTCGACCCGTTCCAGCCGCGTCGGCTCGCGGAATCGTGACGACGATAGGCATCGATCTCGCGACTGGCAACCGGTTGCACAAATTTGCAGAGATGGCAGACTGGCCTCGTCCGACGAGATGATGCCTGCCGAGAGGGGAGCCATGGCACCGTCCGGGGCCGCACGCACACCCGCCCGCGGCAAGCGCGCGACGATCCATGACGTCGCGCGGGCTGCGGGTGTGGCTGCCTCGACCGTCTCGCGGGCCTTCTCCCAGCCCGACCGGCTCAGGGCCGACACCCTCGACCACGTCCTCGCCGTGTCGGCCGAGCTCGATTACCGGCCCAATCCGATCGCCCGCGCTCTGCCGCGGGGGAAGACGCTGACTCTGGCGCTGCTCGTCCCGGACATCACCAACCCCTTCTTCTTCGGCCTGATCCGCGGGGCCGGACGACAGGCCGATGCGGCCGGCTACACGTTGGTTCTCGCCGACACGCGCGAGTCTCCGGACGTCGAGTGGAAACACCTCGAGCGGCTGGCCCGGGGGGTGGACGGCTTCATCCTGGCCTCGTCCCGGCTGCCCGACGCCCGGCTCCGCGCCCTCGCCACGGACCGCTCGCTGGTGGTGATCAACCGGACGATTTCCGAGGCGCCGTGTGTCGTGGTCGACAACCGGCAGGGCATGCGCCAGGCCGGCGAGCATCTGGCGTCCCTCGGCCATCGCCGGGTCGCCTATCTGTCCGGGCCGCCGACGTCGTGGTCGGACCGCAGCCGCTGGCGCGCGCTGCACGCGGCCGCCCGCACGCTCGGGCTCGACGTGGTGCGGCTCGGACCGTTCGCGCCGACGGTCGAGTCCGGGGCGGCCGCCGCAGATGCCGCGCTGGTGTCCGGGGTGACGGCCGTCGTCGCCTTCAACGACCTGCTGGCGATCGGCACCATGCGCCGACTCCTGGGCAGGGGGGTCGTCGTACCGGACGACATGAGCGTGATGGGCTGCGACGACATCTTCGGCGCCGACTTCTGTCATCCACCGCTCACCACCCTCGCCGCCGACATCGAATCGGCGGGACGGGCGGCCGTCGATCTGCTGCTCACCCCTCGGGGGGAGAATGATCCCGCACCGCGGCCGGTCGTGTTGCCGACCCAGTTACGGGTACGAGCCTCCACCGGTACCTGTCCCACCGAACGCCGATCCCCGTCCGCGGCGGCCACGCACCCGGCCACCCCGTCCGCGAGAGGAAACCGATGACCCGCCTCGAGCCGCATCCCGACCGACTCCTGCCCGCCGAGCCGTCGATCCGCGAGGTCGCCCGACGCCTCTACCAGCAGGTCGCCGAGCTGCCGATCGTCTCCCCACACGGGCACGTCGACGCCGGGATCCTCGCCAACGACGAGCCGTTCCCCGATCCGGCAACCCTGTTCGTCACGCCGGACCACTACGTCACCCGGCTGCTGCACTCCCTCGGCGTCCCGCTCGAGGACCTCGGCGTAGCGACACGGGACGGGACGACCACCGCCGCTCCGCGCGACGTCTGGCGGGCCTTCTGCCGCCACTGGCCGGCATTTCGGGCCACCCCATCGCGCTACTGGCTGGAGGGTGAGCTCGCGGACGTCTTCGGCTTGACCACGCAGCCGTCGCCGGAAAGCGCTGACCAGCTCTACGACGAACTGCAGGACAAGCTCTCCCAGCCGGAGTTCCGCCCGCGTGCGCTCTTCCGCCGGTTCCGGATCGCCGCCCTAGCTACCACCGATGATCCGTGCAGCCCGCTGGACGACCATCGGCTGCTGGCGAAGGGCGACCTGGGCACCGGTCGCGTGGTGCCGACGTTCAGGCCCGACTCCTACGTCGACCCGGGACGCCGCGACTGGCCCGCGCGGGTCACCGCGTTGGGGCAGGCCGCCGACGTCGACGTCGACGGGTACGACGGCTACATCACGGCGCTCGAGCATCGCCGCGCCTACTTCATCGAACACGGTGCGACAGCGACCGACCAGGGGCCGGCCGACGCGGGCAGCGAGCCGCTCGACGTCGCCGACGCCCGGCGCATATACGCCGACGCGCTCATCGGCGGGGCGTCTCCGGCCGACTGCACCGCCTTCCGCCGGCACATGCTCAGCGAGATGGCCCGGATGTCCAGCGACGACGGGCTCGTCATGCAGCTGCATCCGTCGGTGCTGCGCAACTACGACACTGCGACCTACGAGCGGTTCGGTCCCGACACCGGGCACGACATTCCCGCTGCGGCAGAATACACCCGGGCGCTGCGGCCACTGCTCGAGCGCTACGGCAACCACCCCCGGTTCCGGATCGTGCTGTTCACCACCGATGAGGATGTCTGGGCGCGCGAAATCGCCCCACTGGCAGGCTTCTACCCGTCGGTCTACGTCGGTGCGCCCTGGTGGTTCACCGACACCCCGGACGCACTGCGCCGATTCCGCGAGGCGGTCACCGACACGGTCGGCTTCTACCGCACCTCGGGCTTCGTCGACGACACCCGGGCGTTCTGCTCGATCCCGGTGCGGCACGACACCGCGCGGCGGGTCGACGCCGGCTACCTCGCCCGCCTCGTCGTCGAGCATCGGCTCGCCGAGGACGAGGCGGCGGAGGTCGCGCGTGATCTGACCGGCCCGATCCCGACGGAGGTCTTCCGCCTGTGACCGCACGCCTCACCCGCTCGAGCGCCGAGGTCGGCGCGGCCGCACCGATCGGCGTCGTCCACATAGGACTCGGCGCGTTCCACCGGGCGCACCAGGCCTGGTACACCCACCTCGCCAACAGCGAGTCCGGGCAGGCGGTGGGGATCGCCGCGTTCACCGGCCGCCGACCCGATGCCGCGACGGTGCTCGGCGATCAGGACGGCCTTTACACGCTTCTGGTGCGCGGTCGCGAAGGCGATCAGGCCGAGATCATCACGAGCATCTCGGCGGCCTACGACGGCGCGGATGTCGAGGCGTTGTGTCGCCACCTGCGCGATCCGGCGGTCACGATCGTCACCCTCACGGTGACCGAGGCCGGATACCGCCGCTCCCCCGACGGAGGAATCGATCGCGACGATCCCGAGGTGACCGCGGACATCGCGGCCCTGCGTACGTCGGGTGGCATCCCGGTCACCGTGCCGGGGCGGCTCGTCGCGGCCTTAGCCGGTCGTCGCGACGCCGACGCCGGCCCGGTCGCGATCGTGCCGTGCGACAACCTTTCCGACAACGGCCCGGCGACCCGCCGCGTGGTGCTCGACCTCGCCGGCGCCGTGGACCCGGACCTTCGGGACTGGATCGACGAGCAGGTCGGTTTCGTCTCGACCATGGTGGACCGGATCACGCCGGCCACCACCGACGCCGATCGGGACACGGTGTCCGGCCTGATCGGCCTGGACGACCACACGCCGGTCGTCACCGAGCCGTTCGCCGAATGGGTGGTCGAGAGCGGCGGCCTTCCCGACCGGCGGCCGGCGTGGGAGACGGTCGGCGCACGGATCGTCGACGACGTCACGCCGTTCGAGCTCCGCAAACTCTGGCTGCTCAACGGCGCGCACTCCCTGCTGGCCTACGACGGCCTCGCGCGGGGTCACCGTACCGTCGCCGTTGCGATGGCCGACCCCGTCTGCCGGGACTGGATCGAGCAGTGGTGGGACACCGCGGGCGCGCTCCTTCCCTTGGCCGCGGACGAGGTGGCGGCCTACCGGGCGGCGCTGGTCGACCGGTTCGAGAATCCGCGGATCGAGCACAACCTCCGGCAGATCGCCGGTGACGGCTCGCAGAAACTGCCGTTCCGGGTGGTGCCGGTGCTGGAGCGCGAACGCGCAGCCGGCCGGCTGCCCGCCGCCGCGGTGCAGGCGCTGGCCGGCTGGCTGATCCACCTGCGGACCGGCGAGGTCCGCGATCCACGGGCCGACGATCTGGTGCCCCGGGTGGCCGGGCCGCTGCCGGAGGCGACCCGCGTCGTACTCGGCGAGGTGGCGCCGGCTTTGGTCGACGACGAGAAGCTGGTCGACGCGATAGTCGCCGCAGCCGACGGTCTCCGGGCGGACTGAGCGCCGCGCCGAGGCCGATCGCGGGATGTTCGGTCTGTGTGCGAATCGAACAAACCTGCGCATCCCCAGCTAGGATGTTCTGCATGCGGGCAGAGCGAATGAGCGCAGTTCTTGATTACATCGCCGAGCACGGCAGCGTCGACGTCGCCCAGCTCGCGGACGAGCTCGGCGTCTCCGGGGCCACGATCCGACGCGACCTGCACGCCCTGCACGAGCAGGGCCTCCTGGTCCGCACCCACGGCGGGGCGATCGCCAACAGCGTCGGCCTCGAACTGCCGATTCGGTACAAGGCAGCGCGGCGTCAGCCCGAGAAGCGCCAGATCGGAATGATGGCCGCAAAGCTCGTCGAGGACGGCGCCGTCGTTGGCATGACAGGGGGCACCACCGGCACCGAGGTCGCCCGGGCACTTGCCGATCGGGTCGGCATCACGGTCGTGACCAACGCCTTGAACATCGCCGCCGAATTGGTGCTGCGACCCAACATCCGACTTGTCGTCATCGGCGGCAATGCCCGGCACGCGTCCTACGAGCTGGTCGGCCCGGCCGCCGAGACGATGCTCGCGCAGTACCACCTGGATCTCGCGTTCGTCGGGGCCGATGGGCTCACCGTCGCGGAGGGATGCACCACCCACGACGAGATGGAGGCCCATACCGACGCGGCCTTCATCCGCCAGGCTCGGCGTTCGGTGGTCATCGCCGACTCCAGCAAGATCGGCCGGGTCACCTTCGCCCGGATCTGCGGCATCGACGCCGTCAGCGACCTCGTCACCGACGGCGAGATCGGCGAGACCGCCCTCGCGGACCTCGAATCCGCCGGGGTCAAGGTGATTACCGCCTGAGAGCCTCTGCGGACGGCTGCTGGTCCGGGTGTAGTGCCGCGCCGGTTTCCCCGTCGAACAGGTAGGTACGAGCCAGGTCGAACTGCAGGTGCACCTCTTCGCCCGGAACCGGGCGGATGTGTGGCGGCGCCTGCACGACAACCGGCGGCGACTCTGCCGGCGCGCTCCCATCTCCGGCCACGGTCGGCGGGATCTCGACATGGACGAGCACATGGCTACCCAACGGCTCGGCGAAGATCACCCGAGCCGGTACGCCGCCCGACGCCTGCAGGACGACGCTCTCGGGCCGGATGCCCACCGTCACCGCGCCATTGTGCGTCGGGGTTCGGGCCACCTCCGTACCGCCGACCATCACGCTGCCCGCCTCGACGGTGCCCGGGACGAGATTCATCGGCGGCGAGCCCATGAAACTGGCGACGAAGGTGTTCGCCGGCTGGTCGTAGACCTCGGTGGGGGTACCGATCTGCTGAACCTCGCCGGCAGACATGACGCAGATCCGATCGCCGAGCGTCATCGCCTCGACCTGGTCGTGGGTCACGTAGATGGAGGTGATCGGAAGCTCGGCGTGCAGTCGCTTGAGATCGCCCCGCACCTGGGTGCGTAGCTTGGCGTCGAGGTTGGACAGTGGCTCGTCGAGCAGGAATGCGACCGGTCGACGGACCAGCGCCCGCCCCATGGCCACCCGCTGCCGCTGACCACCCGAGAGCTGAGCGGGCTTACGGTCGAGCAGTTTGTCGATGTCGAGCATCGCGCTGGTTTCCCGCACCTGGCGCTCGATGTCGGCCTTGGGAACCTTGCGCTGACGGAGTCCGTAGGCGAGGTTCTTGTAGACGCTCATGTGCGGATACAGCGCGTAGTTCTGGAAGACCATCGCGATATCGCGTTCGCCGGGCCCGAGCGAGGTCACCTGCCGGCCCCCGATCCAGACCTCGCCACTCGTCGGCTTGTCGAGTCCGGCCAGAATGCGCAGCGCGGTGCTCTTCCCGCAGCCCGACGGACCGACGAGGATGAGGAATTCCCCATCGTTCACGTCGATGCTCAAATCGCGCAGAGCCATGACGTCGGCCCCGAAGCGCCGGGTGACCTTGCGGAACTGCACCTCTGCCACTGTTGCTTCCCTTCGTCCCGCGCCTCAGCCTTTGAGCCCGGTCGCTGCGACCGACCTGACGAAATACCGCTGTGCGGCGAAGAACACCAGCACCATCGGCACGAGACTCATCACGTTGCCGGCCATCAGCAGCGTCCACTGGGTCGCGTGGGTGCCCTGGAAGTAGGTGAGGCCGAGTGGCACCGTCATGTTGTTCTGCGCGGTGATCACGATGAGAGGCCACAGGAAGTCGTTCCAGGAGGTCAGGAACGTCAGGGCCGCCAACGTCGACAACGCCGGCAGCGACAACGGCAGCAGAATCTTGAAGACCACACCGACCCGGGAGGTTCCGTCGATCCGCGCGGCCTCCTCCAACTCCACCGGCACGGTCTGGAAGAACTGCCGGAGGAAGAAGATCCCGAATGCGGTCGCCAGGTTGGGGAGCATCAGCGCCCCGATGTGGTTGATGCCGAGCTGTGCCCAGATGTTGTCCCCGAACCACTTCACGATCAGGAACTCCGGGATCATCGTCACCTGGAACGGCACCATCAGTGTGGCCATCACGACGATGAACAGGATCCCGCGGCCCAGGAACTTCAGCCGGGCGAAGGCGTATCCGGCGAAGCTGCACAGGATCAGATTGCTCACCACGACCACCAGGGCGACCGCGATGCTGTTGAGAAAGAAGTGCCCGAAGGGCGCCGTATTCCACGCGTCGACGTAGTTCTGTGGGCGGATCTTCGACGGGATCAAGACCGGCGGAAACTGCTGAGCCTCTGACGGGGTCTCGAACGAGGTGATCAGCATCCACAGAAGTGGGATCAGCAAGATGAACGACGTCGGGATCAGGACCAGATGCCACGGACTGAACGGCAACGGCCACCTACGCCGCGGCGTCGGTCCGGCTGTGCCGGCGGCTTCGGACGGTGCCCCGCTGACCGCCTCGGTGTATGTGCTCATGAGCTGTAGTGCACGTAACGCTTGCCGATACGGAACTGAATGGCTGTGATGATCACGATGATGAGGAAGAGCACGTATGCCATCGCGGCGGCGAACCCGGCGTTGAACTGCTGGAATGCCTGGTCCCACAGGTAGTAGACGATCACGTTCGTGGCGTGCAGCGGCCCGCCGCGGGTGGTCAGGTAGACCTCGTCGAAGAGCTGCAGGGCGTTGATCGTCAGCCAGACGAGCAAAAAGAGGCTCGCCGGGCTGAGCAGCGGGAGGGTGATGGTCCGGAAGATGGCGAAGGGCTTCGCGCCGTCGATCGCCGCCGCTTCCTGCAGTTCCGCGGGTACGCCCTGGAGCGCGGCCAGGTAGACGACGACCCCGAATCCGGTCCAGCCCCAGATCGTCATGGCCACGATCACGTACAGCGCCTGCGACGGACTGGAGAGGAACGGCTGGGAACTGATACCGACGACGTTCAGCGCCGAGTTGACCAGGCCGTAGCTCGGGTCGGTCAGCCAGAGAAAGATGATGCCTTCGGAGATCGACGAGACGGCCATCGTGACGTAGGCCGCGGTCCGGTAGACCGAGATGAACCGCAACGGCCGGTTCATCGCGACGGCGATCAACAGTCCGACGATCATCGTCCCTGGCACGAACAGCGCTGTGTAGATGATCGTGTGCTCGACCGCGCCGGCGAACAGCGGGTCGTGGAACAGTTGGCGGTAGTTCTTCGCCCCCACCCATGGCGTGTCGGGGGTGAGCAGGTCCGAATGCTGAAAGGAGAGCTTCAGCGACCACAGCACCGGAAGCAGCCCGAAGATGGCGATCACGATCACCGCCGGGCTGGCAAAGGCCCAGCCGGTCGTCGACTCGGAGCGCGCCAGCCGACGCAGCGGAGTCACCCGACCGGCGCGGGCCGTCGCCGTCATCCCGTGAGTGCCTGGTTCGTCTCTGCCGCCGCTGCCTTGAGAGCGGCCGCGGGGGTGGCCTTCCCGAGGAGGACCGCGACGATCTCGTTGCCGAGGGCCTCAGAGATCTTGGGGTACTGGGTTACCTGTGGCCGGGCCTTCTTCGCGTTGGCCAGATTCGCCACGAAGGCAGCGGTTCCGGGCAGGTTGTCGTTGAGCTCCTTGACGAATCCCGGCTCGTCTCCGACCGAGGCGCGGGTCGGCAGATCACCGGTGGCCCGGGAGAACGTCTTGATCTGAGCCGGGGCGGTGAGCCACTTCAGGAAGGTCTCCGCGGCTTGCGTCTGCGCCGACCCGTTGTTGAACACGACCCAGTTGTCCGGTCCGGAGATCGTCTGATGCCCGCCCGGAGAACCCGGATAGGTCGGCATGATCTGCACGCCGTAGGAGATGTTGGGCAACGAGCTGAGGTCCCACGGCCCGGTCACCATCATGCCGATCTTGCCGGCATTCATCAGTTGCGAGCCCTTGGTGTTGGACGTGTCGATGTATACGGACTTGTCCTGAGCCATCTGTTGCAACGTGGTGAGGGCCTTGATGCCCTCCGGCGAGTCGAACGCCGCCTTCGTGTTGTCCGGGTTGAGGATGTTTCCCCCGGCCTCCCAGAGCATGGCCTCGTAGTGCCACACCGAGTCCTCGCTCGCATCCGCCGGGAAGTACCAGCCGAACTGGCCCTTCGACTTGTCGGTCAGCTTGGCCGCGGCATTGCGGAAGTCGGTCCAGGTCCAGCTGGGGGTGGGCGGAGAAACGCCTGCCTGGGCGAAGAGCTTCTTGTTGTAGACGATGGCGAGGTTGTCCACCAGCGCCGGAACACCCACGATCTTGCTGCCGACCGTCGCTGTCGCTCGTTCTCCCGGGTAGAAGTCGTTCCAGTTCCACCCCGCTCCCTTGACGGTGCTGGAGAGGTCGACCAGCTGGGGGATCTTGGCGATGTTGGGCGACCAAGAGCCGTACATGTAGGCGATGTCCGGCGGCGTCCCGCCGCGGACGGCGGTCAGCACCTTCTGCAGCGCATAGTCGTTGGTCGACTCGAGGCTGGAGACCTGGATGTTGGGGTGGCTCTTTTCGAACTGCTTCACCATCGAGTTGAAGGCCTTGCCTTCGACATCGATGTAGCCGTGCCACACCACGATCTTGGTGACTCCGCCGCTCGCGCTGCTGTCACTGCCGCTGCTGCAGGCGGCCAGGGCGAGCGCTGCTGCGGCGACAATAGCGGGTAGGCATAGACCGAGACGTTTCTTCATGAGCTATAGCTCCTACCCGAAGCGGCACTCGCCGCCGCGATCGACCAATCCGACGCCTTACCGTAGTGCAGGTAAGAACAGGTTCGTGCACGATTCAATGGACGAGGCTGCGCAATTCTGCGGCGCGTCCGGCTGAACACCATTGTCACGGTACGACGGGTTCGCGGAGAGACTCGCGGATGAGGTCGCCGTGTGCCGCCGTGAGCTCGTTGCACAGCGCCCAGATCTGGTCGACCGACAGCGTCGCGGCGGTGTTGGCGTCGACCATCGCGGCCTGGCGGACCAGGCGTGGATCCCCGCGCAGCGCGGCCGCGACGGTCAGGCTTCCCGTACCGACGTAGGGAGCGTTGAGTGCGGCGCACTGGACGGGAAGAGATCCGACCGCCCGCGGCCGGACCCCGTCGGGCCCGATGTCGGTGGGCACCTCGACGGTGTAGTCGGCCGGGAGGTTGTCGATCAGGCCGTGATTGGGGACATTGCCGTAGATCACCCGGGGCGTGCCGGTCTGCAGGCTATGGATCACCAGGGGCGCGTATTCGGTCGCGTCTCGCTCCGGCGGACGGAGCTTGCCGGCCAGGACCAACCGGCGGGTGTCCGCGTAGTCGGCAAGGTTCTGTTGGCTGATCTGGACGTAGTCACTGACCGGAATGCGAAGCCGGGCAATCTCGGCGTCGTTGTGCAGGTACCAGGCCACGTATTCCGACGAGTGCTCCGAGGTCTCGGTCGGGTAGTAACCGATCCGCTTGTACATGTCCACGCGTACGCGCCGACGGAGTTCCGGGTCCCGCTCGATCGCCTCGTCCAGGAGCGGATAGAGGCTCTTTCCCTCGTGCTCCCACTTCAGCAACCAGGCCTGGTGGTTGACCCCGGCGCTGTGATAGGTCACCTCGTCGTAAGGGACGCCGACGATCTCGCAGAGCCCGACGACCGTCCAGTAGACCGAGTGACACAACCCGATCACCTTCAGCTGTGGGGCGATCGCCGACAGGTAGGCGACGTTCATCGCCATCGGGTTGGTGTAGTTGAGCAGCCACGCGTCCGGACAGACCTCGGTCATGTCGGCAGCGATCCCGTCGAGGGCATCGAAGGTACGGAGGCCCCGGAAGATCCCACCGATGCCGACGGTGTCGGCGATCGTCTGTCGCAGGCCGTAGCGGGCCGGGACCTCGAAGTCCCGGACGGTGGCGTCGTACATCCCGACCTGGATCGTGTTGATGACGAACTGGGCGCCGGTGAGTGCCGTCCGCCGGTCCGTCGTCGCGGTCACCCGGGCGTTGCCACCGAGCTGCTCGATCGTGCTGAGCGCAATCGCCTCGGCGGTCTCGAGGCGGTCGACGTTGATGTCGTGGAGTGCGATTGTCAGCTCGCCGAGGTCGCCCAGACCGATGATGTCGGCCAGCAGTTCGCGGGTGAAGACGACGCTTCCGGCGCCGAGAAAGCTGATCGTGGTCGGCATCGTCATCCCTCGCTGGTCATCGACGCTCGTCCGCACCGATGTCGATGCGGCCGCCCTGGACACGTGGCTGTCGATCGATGTCGAGGCGGCCGACGAGGGTGGCGGGCAGAGCGACGCCGGAGTCGATCGCCGGCGAGTCGGCCCTTATGTGCAGATCGCCGCTCTTTGGTGCCACCAGACGCGGCGCGACGAATCGGCTGTGGGCGTCCTGCCCCGTCGCTCGCCGGTAGGCCGCAAACCCGGTGTAGGTCTGTCCGAGAGAACCGAACGACGCCTGCCGCGGGTCGCCGCCGGTCGCGTAGTAGAGATTGTGATCGACGTGGTTGCGCGTGCTCAGCCCGTCGTGCTGCGCTCCGGGAACGGTTCCCAGCGCGACGTGGTCGGTGTTCGTCGCGTAGACGATGTTGTTCTCGACGGTGTTCCGGTACGCGTAGTACTGGATCAGGAACTGCGGCGAGCCGTCATCGAGGGTGTTGTTGGCATAAAGCGTGTTGTTCACGAATGTGTTGTCGTGTGAGGTCCCCGTCTTCACCCCGCCACAGTCGTCGGCGCCGTTGCAGTAGCCGCCCGTGGTTATCCCGGTGAACGCGCTGGTCCGCACGAAGTTGTCAGCGACCACGACGTGGTCGGCGGTACCCCTGGGGTTTTCAGCGGCGACCTCGATGCCGATGTCGTCACCGGACATGACGTTACGCTCGACGCGGATGTGCGAGCCGCCGTCGATGTAGAGGCCATCGGCACAGTTGCACCACGAGCCGTCCTCGTAATACGCGGGATTTCCGCGCGAGATGATGTTGCGCACGGTGTTGTCCGCGATGATGCCGTTGCGGGCGCGGTTGGCCTGGGTGTAGCGGTACTTGCCGGTCAGTGTGGGCTCGAAGCCGATGGCGTCGATTCCGATGTTGTTGTTGTCATGGATCGAGTTGTGGGTGATCCGCCAGCCGTCGACATTGCCGTTGACGACCACCGACTCGCTCGCGCCGAGTGCGAGATGGTCGACCTCGTCCCGCGTGATGGTCAGGTCGTGGATCGGATGCGTCGGCGAGTCTCCGTAGGCGGCTATGCCGTGTGCGTTGAGATCGAAGCTGCCGAGCGTGCCGTTGTAATTGCCCATCGAGTGGACGTGATCGCCCGACAGCGTGATGTGTGATGCGCCGCCGTGCACGTAGATCCCGATCGGCACCGCTTGGAGTCCGACGGTGTCATATCCGGTGATGTCGAGGCCGGACACGGTGATCCGGCTGCTGCCGTCGATCATGACCATGGCCGAACGACCGGCCGGGGGCTTCATCCCACTGCCGTCCAGAATCGCGTGCTCGTGGCCGAAGGCCCCGATCGTCAGGTCATGCGCCGCGCTACCCAGTGCGATCCGCTGGGCATAGTGGCCCGCCCGGAGCAGGACCGTGCCGCCCGCGGGCAGCCGGTGCAGGGCCTCCGCGACGGTGGCAACCGGATGGGACGCCGTCCCGGCGGCGCCGTCATCGCCGTTCGGCGCCACCACGACGGTATGGCTGGGAGCGTCCGCCGCGCCGGCGGCGGCGACCGGGACACAGAACCCTGCAGCCGTCACCGCCGCGAGCAGCACCGTGAACACCACTCGACGCCGTCGTCCGCCGCAGATCATCGAGCCGGGTGTGGTGCGGAGCTTGGCGCGAATGCTCATACTCGAGCATGGTGTTCTGCGCGGTTTCTTTTGTCAATGCTCGAGATTGCGCAGCCGGACGGTCCGACGAGGCCACTGCGACCCATGGGGCGGATGAGGTGACTTCACTCCCGATGGCCCCGGCGCCGTAGCCTGACCGGCGTACGTCGGGTCCATCCGTGAGGAGCGTGACATGCGAGCGACCAAGGTGATGGTCAACCTTCCCGTGGCCGACATCGACGCGGCGCGCGAGTTCTACTCCGACTTTCTCGGCCTCAGCACGGAGGAAATGAACCTTGGCTGGGTCGCCCGTTTCCAAACACCCGACGGACGGGCCGAGCTGCAGGTGGTCACCCGCGACGCGACCGCTCCGGAGAACCCGGTGGCCTCGATCGCCGTCGATGACGTCGACGCGGCGTACGCCGGCGCCCGTGAGCGGGGCTACGAGATCGTCCACCCGCTGACCGACGAGCCGTGGGGGCTCCGCCGGTTCTTCGTCCGTACGCCCGACGGCAGCGTCCTCAACATCAACAGCCACCCCGCGTGACCGCTCGCGCCGGTGGCACCCTGGACAAAACCCACTAGTAGTAGGTTTTGGGCCGCGACACGCCGCGGGCGCCGTACACAACCCACTAGTAGTGGGTTGTGTCCAGGGGCTCGCTCGCGGCGCGACCCTCTGGACTCGGGTCAGGCCGAGAACCCACTGATGTGTTCCGGAGTGAGCCGGCCGATGAGCCGGTTCGAGCCCGGCGGGTCGGCCGGCGGGTCCTGGCCCAGATAGCGTCTCGTCAGCGTGACAGACAGGGCGCGGTCGGGATCGTCGATCAGTTCGACCGTGCCGCGGATATTGGCGGTCCGGTACGGGTCGTCCGGTGGAAACACGGTCACCGAGGCCCGCGGGTCCCGACGCAGGTTGCGCGCCTTCTGCCGGTGGTCGTGGGTGGTGAAGATCAGCGCGTCGCCGTCCCGGGCGACCCAGATCACCGAGGTCTGGGGCGTGCCGTCCGGATTCAGGGTCGCGAGCACCGCGAAGCTGCGCCCGTCGAGGAGTCCCTTCACCCGGTCGTCGAAGGCCATGGCCCGCTCCTTTCCTATTGGTCGCGCGGTCCGAGTGCGCGCTGCCACAGCGGCAGGTCCTCGATGATCGCCTGGGCGACCGGTAGCTCGGCCGCGGCATCCCTCGCGTGGCGTACGGCGTCGTCCTCGTCCAGTTCCACGACCCACCGGCCGACCGACCAGGCCGGCTGTCGTGCGATGGCCAGCGGTAGAGCGGTGCGCTCCTCGGGCGACAGTGACACGGCGGCCGCGTCGTCGTACGCATCGACGAATGCCCGCAACTGCGCGCGTTCGACCTCCCCAGGCAGCCCTTTCGCCGGTTCCAGCAGGAAGAACCACATCGCCAAGGCGAGATCGTCGACCCGCGGCCGCTCGGCCATGAAGTCGAAGTCGAGTACGGCGACCAGCAGACCGTCGGCAAAGAGCACGTTGTTGTCCCAGAAATCTCCGTGGACTACCTGGCACAGCTGCTGGTCCCGCAACGGTTCCTCGGCCGCGGTGACGACATCGACGTGCCGGACGACCTGATCGGCGAACTCCGACAATGCCGGGTCGCTCCAGCCGCGGATACGCTCCGATCCCCGACGGCTCGCGGCCGACGCTTCCGCCGAGAAGACATGGTTGGCGTTGCAGGTCGTGCGGGCCGCCGACGGCAGCGGCGCGGTGCGCAGGATGTCGTGCACCTGCGCGAGCACCGCGAAACCACGCTGCAGCAACGGGACGGTGTTCATCCGCTCGTTCCAGCGCACGTAGGCCTCGACCTCGACCAACCGACCGCAGCGAAGGGTCGCGAGGCTCCGGCCGTCGACCGCCGAAATGGGCTGGGGAGTGGGAATTCCTGCCGCCGCCACGGCCCGGCGGGCCGCCTGTACGGCGGACAACCGCGGCGGCAACGTACCGCCCTGGTACACCCGGGCGACCAACGGCCCTTCGGGGCAGTCGAGTAGCAGATTGGTCGTCCAGCTGCCACCCAGATCGCGCCACCCCGCCGGTCGCGGGAGGGCGAAGCACTCCACGATCTCGGCGACCAAGGCATCCGATCCGCAGGCCCGGCTATCGATCCGCTCTGCGGTCACCGGCGCACAGTAGGCCCGGCCGGTGCCCGGTCGCCACATATATCTCCGCGCGGGCCGTAGCGTCAGGCCGGCGCCGACTGGCTGGCATACTCGTGCGATGTTGCGTCTCGGTGGTGTGGTGCTGAACGTTTTCGACGTCAGCCGGTCAGCCGAATTCTGGCGGGCCGCGCTCGACTACTCGAACGCCGGCCGGGAAGAGCTCCTCAAGCCGCCCACGAACAGTCAGGCGCCGATCATCCTGCTGGATGAGGATGACCGGACGCATCTGGACCTCTGGGTGGACAGCCCGGCCGAGTCGGACGCGGAGGTCGAACGACTGCTGTCACTCGGCGCACGGCGGGCGGAGTGGTCCTATCCACCCGATGCCGACTTCGTCGTGCTGGCCGACCCCGGCGGCACGCTCTTCTGCGTGGTGAACACCGCAGGTTGACTCGGTGAAGCTTCACACCGAACGCTTGATTCTTCGCGAATACGGCCTGGATGACTTTGCTGCCGTGCACGCCTACGCGTCGGATCCTCGCGTCGCGAAGTTCGTCGAGTGGGGTCCGAATCGGCCCGAGGACACCCGGGAATTCCTCGACACCTGCGTGCGGGATCAGCAAACTCGCCCGCGCACGACGTACACGCTCGCGTTGACCGAAGCGGGCGGCGCCCCGTTCGGCTCCGTAGCCCTGTTTGCGCGGCGAGCGGACGCTGCCGCGATGGGCTACGTCGTCCGGCCCGACCACTGGGGTCAGGGCTACGCATCGGAGGCGGCAGCAGCGATCCTGCACTTCGCGTTCTCGACGCTCGGACTACACCGTGTCCAGGCCACGTGCCGGCCGGAGAACATCGCGTCGGCGCGGGTCCTGGAGAAGATCGGCATGGTCAAGGAAGTCCTTCTTCGCGACCATATTCAGATCCGGGGGCAGTGGCACGACTCGCTTCTGTACGTCGCGACGTCGACCCCGTCCTGAGGCCACCCATCGCTCTACGATTCGGCTACCGGTCCTGCTCGAAAGTCGATGCCCAGATGGCGTTGCAGGTGGGTGATGGTGGCGTCCTCGAGACCCATGGGCCAGATCGACCCGGTACGTGCGGCGAGGGCTCTGCCGCGCCGGATGAACTCGCACGCAATGAACTGGACCGCGTGAGCGATCTGGTCTCTGGTGACGTCGGCGCCAGGAATGGATTCCAGGAATGCGCGTTGATCGGCGTCCAGGTATGGGTTGAGCCGTTTGCCGCCTCCGGTGCGTCGAATCCCGCGTTCGGCCAGCATGAGGTCGATCAGCCCGGCACGCACCGCGACGATCCCGCCGTGCGCAACGATGAGCTCACCGCGACCGAGAGTCACGACCAGGTTGCCAAGGAAGTAGAAGAACAGGTCTACCGCCGCAGCCGGGAAGTAGGGGTCACCCTGTCGGGTGGCATCCGACCGCTCGGCCTGCACCGGGACGACCCTGGTCGGGTCGTAGAGAGGCTTCACTCCTTCCACGTCCGTCCGCTCGAGCATCGAGGCCGGGTGGATGATCAGGTCAAGGTGTACCCAGTCGGAGGTGAGTGCATAGCCGCCGATCACGCCGGGCAGATTGCTGGCGAGGACCAGTGGCCCGGCGATCGCGGCGGCGGTCTCCGACCAGTGATCGGTGAACCAGCCCGCGCTGTCATCGACGACCAGGCAATGTAGGTCGACGTCGCTGTAGGCGTCGGCCTCTCCGGACGCGTAGCTACCGCCTAACCAGGCCGCGAGAATCCGGTCGTCGTCATTGACGGCGACCACTGCCTGATCGATCAGAGCCCGCTGCCGGGCATCGGTGACCGGGCCGGGAACTTCGCTCTGCTGCCCGGGGCGCTCGGACGGGGACACACTGCGACGCTACTCACCCTCCGAGGCACGGCAGTGTCGGTCGTAGGCAAGGGCCCGCTCCGCCTTCGACCGGAGCTCGGGATCGGTCTCGTCGCGCAGTACCCGGCGGAAGGCGCGGCGTACCCGCGGCTCCATCGGCCGCTGCCACATCATCGCCGCGGCGGCTGCGCCGGACCCGAAGGCTGCGGTCGTTGCGCAGTACGTCGACGGTCACGCCGGCCACGTCGACCGGGAAACACTCGCCACCGTCGGGCTTGCAGGGCTCACAGCCGAGCGTGTGCAGAGCGGCGTGCCGGACCTTCTTGTTCGGATCCTGCAGGGCGGCGAGCATCCGCGTCGCGACCGACCGGTCGAGCTCGTGGTGATCAAGCAGCCGGCACGCACGGAACCGCACCGCAGGGTCGGGATCGGAGACGGCGTCGATGAGCGTGGCCTTGTCGGCATGCGGCTCGAGCAAAAGCCCTGGATCTTCCACGACGACCTCCGTGGCGCGACGATGGCGCCGCCCCGCCGAACATCGCGCCTGCCGCGGTGAGGCAGCAGGGATGGTCCATCCGACGGGGTCGGCGGGCCCGACGTTAGAAGCCTGGTGGCCGCGGATTCAACCGGTTATTCGATGCAGCGCTCCGGAACGCCCCGCCGCCGACCCCGCGACCAAAACGCACTAGGAGTGCGTTTTGGGCGGCGGGCATGCGGGCGGGCGTCAGAAGTTGTCGGGTGGCACGTAGGTGCCCCACACGTCGCGGAGGGCGTTGCAGACCTCGCCGACCGTCGCGCGTGCGGCCAGCGCCTCCTTCATCGGATAGAGCACGTTGTCGGTGCCCTTCCCGGCCGCACGTACGGCATCCAGCCCCCGGCGTACGGCGGCCTCGTCCCGCGCCGCCCGCAGCGTCTGCAGGCGTTCCCGCTGCTCGTGTTCGATCGCCGGGTCGACACGCAGCGGCTCGTAGCGCTCCTCGCCCTCGACGGTGAAGCGGTTGACGCCGACCACGGTGCGCGATCCGTCCTCGATGCCGCGCGCGACGGTGTACGCGGACTGCTCGATCTGCGACTTCTGGAACCCGGCCTCGATCGCCTCGACCGCACCGCCCATCTCCGCGACCTGTGCCATCAGTGCCCGCGTCGCCGCCTCGACTTCGTCGGTCATCGCCTCCACCGCATAGGAGCCGGCGAACGGGTCGACGGTGGCGGTCGCATCGGTCTCGTAGGCCAGAACCTGCTGGGTACGCAGCGCGAGCCGGGCGGCCTTCTCCGTCGGCAGCGCGATCGCCTCGTCGAAGGCGTTGGTGTGCAGCGACTGCGTGCCACCGAAGACCGCGCCCAGCGCCTGCACCGCGACCCGCACCATGTTGACCTCGGGCTGCTGCGCGGTGAGCTGTACGCCGGCCGTCTGAGTGTGGAAGCGCAGCATCAAGGACTTGGGGTCCTGGGCGCCGAAGTCGTCGCGCATGACCTGCGCCCAAATGCGCCGGGCGGCGCGGAACTTCGCCACCTCCTCCAGAATGCTGGTCCGGGCGACGAAGAAAAACGACAGCCGGGCAGCGAATTCATCGACCGCCATGCCGGCGCGGATCGCGGCCCGGACGTATTCGATGCCGTTGGCGAGGGTGAAGGCGATCTCCTGCGCGGGCGTCGCTCCGGCCTCGGCCATGTGGTAGCCGGAGATCGAGATCGTGTTCCAGCGGGGAACCTCGGCCCGGCAGTAGGAGAAGGTGTCGGTGACCAGCCGCAACGAATGCGCCGGCGGATAGATGTAGGTTCCCCGCGCGATGTACTCCTTGAGCACGTCGTTTTGTGCGGTACCCCGCAGCGCGTCCGCGGGGACACCCTGTTCCTCGGCGACCAATTGGTAGAGCAGTAACAACAATGACGCCGGCGCGTTGATCGTCATCGACGTCGACACGTCGCCGAGCGGGATCCCGTCGAAGAGCATGCGCATGTCGTCGATCGAGTCGATCGCCACGCCGACCTTGCCGACCTCACCCGCAGCGATCGGGTCGTCGGAGTCGAAGCCCATCTGGGTAGGTAGGTCGAACGCGACCGACAGTCCGGTCGTGCCGGCCCGAAGTAACTGGTGGTAACGCTGGTTGGACTCCCGCGCGGTGCCGAAACCGGCGTACTGACGCATCGTCCACGGCCGGTGGGTGTACATCGACGGATACACCCCGCGCGTGAACGGGTATTCTCCCGGTTCACCCAGCCGTTCAGGCAGCCCAGGCTCGACATCGTCCGGGCGGTAGACCGGTGCGATGTCGAATCCGGACTCGGCGTGTCGGGGCGCGTCCCCGTGCGCCTGCGGCTCGCGCACCATAACCGAAGAGTAGGCGACTCCCGCGTCCCGGACCGATAGAGGTCCGGACAGTGGGGTAGGAAAGGGCCCGATGACTACTCCGTACCCCGGCGCAGGATCCGCGCGCCCGGATATCGCCCCCGACCGCTTGCAGTCGGAGGGGGCCTCCCCGGACCCCGGCGCGCGGGTCATCGCCGGCCGCTACCGGCTCGGCCCACCGCTCGGACGCGGGGCGATGGGCACCGTCTGGGATGCGCACGACGACCTCCTCGACCGCCCGGTGGCCGTGAAGGAGGTCGTTCTCCCCCGCGGTATGCCGGCGCACGAGCGGGAGGTGGCCTACCAGCGCACGCTGCGCGAGGCCCGGGCGATCGCCCGCCTCGACCACCCCAACGTCGTCACGCTGTTCGACGTCATCGACGAGGACACCAGGCCCTGGGTGGTCATGGAGCTCGTCCCGTCCCGCAGCCTCGCCGAGGTCGTCCGGCGGGATGGCCCGCTGCAACCGCGCCGGGTCGCGACGATCGGCCTCGCGATGCTCGGCGCGCTCGAGGCGGCGCACGACGCCGGGATCACCCACCGTGACGTCAAGCCGAGCAACATCCTGCTGACCGACGACGGCCGGGTGAAGCTGTCCGACTTCGGGATCGCCCGGGGCACCGACGACAGCACGATCACCGGCACCGGCATGATCGTCGGCTCGCCGTCCTACATCCCGCCCGAGGTCGTCCAGGGCGGCCAGAGCGGGCCGCCCGCCGACCTGTGGGCGCTGGGCGCGACATTGTTCACCGCCCTCGAGGGCCGTCCCCCGTTCGAGTCCGGCGACGCGATGGCCACCCTGCATTCGGTGGTCTCCGACCCGACGCCGATGACCGAGAATGCCGGACCACTGGGACCGGTGATCGACGGCCTGCTCGCGAAGGACCCCGCCTCCCGGCTCGGAACGATTCCCGCGCGCCGGATGCTGCTCGACGTCGTGCGGGCCGAGGAGCGCGGGACCGAACCGGACGCCGACCCCACTGTGTTGACCCCGTTCGTCGACGAAAATCCCGCAAACCGACCGGACGACGTCGACGCGGACCGCGCCACCGGCCACGACGGCGCGACGCCCGCCGACGGGTTCCTCGACACGGCGGACGACGAGCAGGACACGGCCGCGTGGCCGGCGCTCGGCGGGATCACCCCCACCGAGCAGGCAGCCCCCCGGCGGCGCGGCAAGCGCACCGCCGCCGCGCTGCTGATCGTGCTGGTCCTCTGCGCGGCGACGGTCTACGGCGGCTTCTGGCTCAGCGGGCGGCTGACCGCGCACCAGCAGGCCGGCTCCACCACGCCGACGGCGCCACCCAACCCGACGAAGAGCAAATCCTCCGGCGGCAAGTCGCACAACTCGACCGGTAACCCGGCCGGTTACACCACCTACAACGACGACGCGGGGTTCCACGTCGCCGTACCGCAGGGCTGGCAGCCGAGCGCGAAGCGGCCTGGCGTCGTCGACCTGCGCGCGCCGGCGGGCGACCGGTTCCTCCGGCTGATCAGCGGTCCGCACTCCGCGAGCGCACCGGTCAACGGGTTCTACGCCGCCGAGCGGGACTTCGCCGCCTCGCACAGCGACTACCACCGGGTCCGGATCGAACCGGTCACCTATCGCGGCTATCAGGCCGCGGACTGGGAGTTCACCTACAGCAAGAACGGCGTGATCCGGCACGTGCGCTATCGGTCCTTCGACACCGGAAGCGGCAGCTACGGCGTCTACGTCTCGGCTCCGGAGCAGCGCTACGCGGCGACGTTCCCGGTCTTCAACAAGGCGCTCGGCACGTTCGCGGCGGGCTGACCCGGGTGCGGCGTACGCTCACGCGCCGTGACCCACAGCGATCCGACCATCGCAGCTGAGGACCTCGCCGCGCAGGCCGCGGCCGATCTGGCCGCGCGAACTGGCGTCGCCCGCCACGACGCCGCGATCATCCTCGGGTCCGGCTGGGCACCGGCCGCCGACGCCGTGGGTACGGCGGACGCCGAGGTGCCGGTGAGCGACCTGACCGGTTTCGTCCCGCCGACCGTCGCCGGGCACGTCGGGCTGGCCCGGTCGGTCCCGGTCGGTGGCCGCCGGGTGCTGGTGCTGCTCGGCCGGACCCACCTCTACGAGGGCCACGGGGTCGCCTCGGTCGTGCACGGCGTACGGACGGCGGCGGCCGCCGGCGCCCGCGTGATCGTCTTGACCAACGCCGCCGGCGGCCTGCGCGAGACGATGCGGGTCGGCCAGCCGGTGCTGGTCAGCGACCACCTCAACCTCACCGGCCGCTCACCTCTGGTCGGCCCGCAGTTCGTCGACCTGACCGACCTCTACTCCGCCCGGCTGCGGTCGCTCGCCCGCGAGGTGGATCCCGACCTCGCGGACGGCATCTACGCCGCATTGCCCGGACCGCACTTCGAGACGCCGGCCGAGATCCGGATGCTGCGCACGATGGGTGCCGATCTCGTCGGCATGTCGACGGCACTGGAGGCGATCGCGGCCCGTGCCGCCGGGGCCGAGGTGCTGGGAATCTCCCTGGTCACCAATCTCGCCGCCGGCATCACCGGCGAACCACTCAACCACCTCGAGGTGCTCGAGGCCGGGCGGGCTGCGGCCAGCGCGATGGGCACTCTCCTCGCGGCGGTCGTGAGCCGGCTGTGACCGACCCCGCGGCGACCGAACTACGGGCCCGCGCCCGGCGGTGGCTCGCGGACGACCCCGATCCCCGGACCCGCGCGGAGCTCGCGGAGCTACTCGCCGCCGACGATCTCGACGCGCTGGGCGACCGCTTCGCCGACCGGCTCCACTTCGGTACGGCGGGCCTGCGCGGGCCGATGCGGGCCGGTCCGGCGGGCATGAACCGGGCCGTCGTCCGGCGTACCGCCGCCGGACTGGCGGCCTACCTGCGTCGCCGCTCGGCGACCGGGCCGGTGGTGATCGGCTACGACGCGCGACACGGCAGCGCCGACTTCGCCCGCGACTCGGCGGCCGTTCTCGCGGGCGCCGGTCTGGACGCGCGCCTGCTCCCCCGGGCGCTTCCGACGCCGGTGCTGGCCTTCGCGGTACGCGCGCTGTCCGCATCGGCGGGCGTGATGGTGACCGCGAGCCACAACCCGGCGCAGGACAACGGCTACAAGGTCTATCTCGGTGGCGATCTGGCCGACGGGCCGGCGGGCGACGGAGCGCAGATCGTGCCGCCGGCCGATGCCGAGATCGAGGCGGAGATCCTCGCCGTCGACGGACTGGACGGCGTACCGCTGTCCGAGGACTGGATCGCGCTCGGCGACGAAGTCGTCGATGCCTACCTGACCGAGATCGCCCGGGTACCGCGCACCGCCGCCCGGGATGTGTCGATCGTCTTCACCCCGCTGCACGGCGTCGGTGGCGACGTGACGCTGGAAGCCTTACGCCGCACCGGATTTCCCGCGCCGATGGTCGTCGTCGAGGAGGCGCAGCCCGACCCCGACTTTCCGTCGATGCCGTTCCCGAACCCCGAGGAGCCGGGCGTTCTCGACCGCGCGCTGCGCCTCGCCGCCGATTCCGGCGCCGACCTGGTGATCGCCAACGACCCGGACGCCGACCGCTGCGCGGTGGCCCTCGGCGGACGGGTGCTCGCCGGCGACGAGTTGGGGGTGCTGCTGGCCGACCACCTGATGCGCACCGGAGAGCACGGCCGCTTTGCGACGACGATCGTGTCGTCGTCGATGCTCGCCGCGATGTGTGCCGACCGGGGCGTGCCGTACGCCGAGTCGCTGACCGGCTTCAAGTGGATCGTGCGCACCGGCGAGGACCTCGTCTACGGCTACGAAGAGGCGCTCGGTTACGCCGTCGCGCCCGACGTCGTCCGGGACAAGGACGGCATCAGCGCGGCGCTGCTCATCGCCGATCTCGCCGCGTCGCTGCGGGCCGAAGGGCGCTCCCTGCAGGACCGGCTGGACGAGCTCGCGGTCCGCCACGGCGTGCACGCCACCGGGCAGTTGTCGATCCGGGTCGAGGATCTGTCGCTGATCTCCCGGATGATGCGACGGCTGCGCGCCGCGCCGCCGACCACACTGCTCGACCGTCCGGTGACCGACGTGCAGGACCGGTTGCCCGAGGCGGATGTGGTGACCCTCCACGCCGACGGCTGCCGGGTCGTGGTGCGCCCGAGTGGCACCGAACCCAAGCTGAAGGCCTACCTGCAGGTCGTCGTCGGGGTGGCGGCGGATGGGTTGGTGTCCGCGCGGGAGACGGCGGGCCGGCTGCTCGCGGCGCTGCACGCCGAGATCTCCGAGCTTCTCGCCGAGGACTGACCGCTGTCGAGGTCATCGACGAGATCGTCGAGCGGGCGCGGTCAGCCGGGTGACCAGCGATTCGAGGCTCGGCTCGTAGGTCCCGTCGGTCGCCACCTCGATGACCTCGTTGCTCGGATCCAGCGGGTCCACAGCGCGGGCGAGGTTGTTCCCGACCCTCGCCAGCTGCGCGTCGAGCTCGGCGGCGGTCGCGCCGCGGGCCAACTGCCGGTCGCGGAAGCGCTTCGTCGGGTCGGCGGCGCGGCAATGCACGTTGACGACTTCTGCGAAATGGTGCAGACGGCGTACGTCGCCCTCGAACTCGCCGCGGTACATCGTGCCGTCGGCCACCATGCTCACTCCTCCCGCGAGCAGGTGTTCCAGGGTGCTGAACCACAGCGGTACGCCGCGTTGCGCCACCGGTGCGGGCGCTCCGCGCGCCACCGAGTGGCGTAGGCCGTCAAACACCTCGTCCCGGTTCAGGTGCGGCAGCCGGAGCTCCGCGGCGAGCAGGCGGGCCAGGGTCGTCTTGCCCGATCCGGGCGCCCCGGTGACGAGGACGAGCAGCGGCCGCCACTCGAAGCCGTCACCCACCACGCGCCCCCTCGGTCGCTAGCATCCACGGCCGCCGATTATGCGCCGGGCACGTGCGCTCGGAAAGCCGCCGCGGAGCCGCCGGTACGATGCCGATATGTCGATGACCGGAACCCCGCAGAAGAACCGGGCAGCGGTGCTGCACGGGATCCGTGACGTCCGGCTCGAAGACCGGGCGGTGCCGGAGCCGGGCCCGCGCGAGGTGCTGGTCGAGGTGCGATCGGTCGGAGTGTGCGGCTCGGACATCCACTACTACGAGCAGGGCCGGATCGGCGACATGGTCGTGCGGGCACCCATGGTGCTCGGCCACGAGGCCTCCGGCGTCGTGGTGGGCCTGGGCGCCGGGGCCACCCGCCACGAGATCGGGCAGCGGGTCGCGCTCGAGCCCGGCGTCCCGTGCCTGCACTGCCGCGAATGCCGGACCGGCCACTACAACCTCTGCCGGGACGTGCGCTTCTTCGCGACGCCCCCGATCGACGGCGCCTTCGCGACCTACGTGACCACCCACGAGGACTTCGCCTTCGCCGTACCGGACGGACTCTCCGACGCCGCGGCGGCGCTGGTCGAGCCGCTGTCGGTCGGAATCTGGGCATCGCGCCGGGGCGGGGTCGGGCTGGGTGACACCGTGCTGGTCACCGGCGCGGGAGCGATCGGCCTGCTCGCCGCCGCCTCGGCCCGGGCCGCGGGCGCCAGCAATGTCATCGTCACCGACGTCAACCCGCACCGGCTCACCCAGGCAGTGAAGTTCGGCGCCACGTCGACCCACGACAGCCGAGAAGGAACCCTCGACGACGCCGGCATCGAGGCCGACGTCCTGCTCGAATGCTCCGGCCACCCCGACGCCGTCCGCGGCGGCATCGCGACGCTGCGGCCCGCCGGCCGCGCCGTCCTGATCGGGATGGGCGCCGACGAGCTCCCGCTGCGACTGGATCTGTTGCAGCGCCGCGAGCTCACCATCACCGGCACGTTCCGCTACGCCAACACCTACCCGGCCGCGATCGCCCTCGCGGCGAGCGGCCAGATCAACATGGACGCGTTGGTGACCGGCCGGTTCGGGCTGGACGAGGTGGAAGCGGCGCTCACGGCCAGCGAAAAGGACCCGACGACGGTCAAGAGCGTGGTCGTCGTATCCGAGGACGCCTGAGCGCGATCAGACCGCGCCGAACTGGCGATCGCCGGCGTCACCGAGCCCCGGGACGATGTAGGCCGAGTCGTTCAGACGATCGTCGATGCTGGCGGTGAAGACCCGCACCGGCAGGGCACTGGCCTCGAGGTGACGCAGACCCTCCGGTGCGGCGAGCGCGCAGAGCACCGTGATCTGCGTCGTACCCCGGGTCGCGAGCAGGCTGCAGCAATGCACCAGCGATCCCCCGGTCGCCAGCATCGGATCGAGCACGAAGACGGCCCGCCCGGCCAGTGACTCGGGCAGCGACTCCATGTAGGCCCGCGGCTGGAAGGTCGCCTCGTCGCGGGCCAGTCCGACGAAGCCCATCTGCGCCTCGGGCAGCAGGCCGAAGGCCGCCTCGGCCATACCCAGCCCGGCCCGCAGCACCGGGACGAGCAGCGGCGGATCGGCGATGCTCACGCCTGTCGTCGCGGCGACCGGGGTGTGGATGTGTTGCTCGTCGGTCGGCAGGTCGCGGCTCGCCTCGTAGACCAGCATCAGCGTGAGCTCACGCAGCGCGGCACGGAAGGTCGCCGGGTCGGTGCGCGCGTCCCGCATGGTGGTGAGCCGGGCCCGGGCCAGCGGATGGTCGATCACGGTCGTCTGCACGACTGGACGGTAGCAACAGCCGGCGATTTTCAGGGCCGGGAGAGCGCGCGCCGGCGGCGTCGCAGGAAGTCGCGCTCGGCGGCATTGTCGGTGTGTGCGATCGCTGCCTCATACGCCGTCGCGGCCTCCGCGTCGCGCCCCAGCCGGCCGAGCAGGTCGGCCCGGACGGCGTGGAAGACGTGGTAACCGTCGAGATCGAGCTCGTCGACGAGGTCGAGCGCGGCGGCCGCTCCCTCGGTCTCGGCGACCGCCACCGCGCGGTTGAGGGCGACCACCTGACTCGGGGCGAGCGCGAGCAGCTGGTCGTAGAGCTGGCGCACCTGCGACCAGTCGGTCGCCGCCGCGGTCGGCGCGTCACTGTGTACGGCGTTGATCGCCGCCTGGATCTGGTACGGACCGGGCTGGTTGCGCCGCAGGCACTCCCGCACGATCGTCTGGCCCTCGGCGATGAGCGCCTGATCCCAGCGGCCACGGTCCTGGTCGGCCAGTCGCACGAGATCGCCGTCCGGCGTCGTACGGGCGGTCCGTCGCGACTCGACGAGGAGCATCAGCGCGAGCAGCCCCATGACTTCCGGCTCGTCCGGCATGAGCTCCGCCAGCAACCGGCCCAGGCGGACGGCTTCGGCGCACAGATCCTCGCGGACGAGCCGGTCGCCGGCGCTCGCCGTGTAGCCCTCGTTGAAGATCAGGTAGACGATTGCCAGTACGGCCCGCAGGCGCTCGGGAAGCTCGGCCTCGCTGGGGACCCGGTACGGGATGGCGGCATCGCGGATCTTGCCCTTGGCCCGGACCAGGCGCTGGGCCATCGTCGGCTCAGGCACCAGGAAGGCGTGCGCGATCTCCGCCGTCGTAAGGCCGCCCAGGAGCCGGAGCGTCAGCGCGACCTGCGCAGCGGTGGCGAGCGACGGGTGGGCGCAGGTGAAGATCAGGCGCAGTCGGTCGTCGCGCACGGCTACCTCCCCGGGTGGATCGTCGCGGGCATGCAGCAGGGCGGCCTGGGCATGGCGGTCGTCTCTCGTCGCCTCGCGGCGGAGGCGGTCGATCCCCCGATTGCGGGCGGTGGTGATGATCCAACCGGCCGGGCTCGGCGGTGGTCCGGTCGACGGCCAGCGCTGCAGCGCCGTGGCGAAGGCATCCTGGACCGCCTCCTCGGCGATGTCGATGTCGCCGAAGACGCGGACCAGGACCGCGACCGCGCGGCCATACTCCTCGCGGAAGACACGTTCGACCGCGGATTGCGGGACGGGTTGATCAGTCATCCGCGCGGGGATCGTCATGCATCGGCCGGACCTCGACCGGAAGGGTGGTCGCGCGGGACAGCTTGCCCGCCCAGTCGAGCGCCTCGTCGAGGTCCGGTGCCCGGACGATCGTGAAGCCGCCCATGTGCTCCTTGCCTTCCAGGTAGGGGCCGTCGGTCGTGAGCAGGTCGTGGTCGCCGGCCCGTACGACGGTGGCCGTGCCCTCCGCGTGCAGGCCACCGGCGAAGACCCATACCCCGGCATCCTTCATCTCGCGGTTGAGGACGTCGAGGTCGGCAACGATCTTCCCCAGGTCGACGGCGGCGGGGGCGGGTCCGTCGGGCTGGTAGACGCTGAGCAGGTACTGGGTCATCGGGAGTCCTTCCGTGGTGGTTGTGACGCCGCAGAGTGGCCTGCGTGTCACCCTCTACACGAACGGCCGGTGACGAGATCGACAGATCGGTGGTCGCTTTCTGCCCCCACAGGCGTCTCGCCCTAGCGCCGTTCGCTGCCGCGGGGGTGGGCTCCGTCCAGGCTTACCTCGTCCGCGCCGGCGTACAAGGCTGCGGTGAGCTGGTCGAGCAACGAGCTCAGCTCCTCAAGGTGGGACAGCGAGGTGCCGTGAATGGCCTGCCCGAGGTCGGCGGCGAAGGCGTCGAAGGCCTCCTGCATGACCTGTGTACCAGCGGGTGTGAGGTCGATCAGGACGCTGCGCCGGTCGTCGGGATTCGGGCGACGGGTGAGGTAACCGGTGACAGCCATCCGGTCGACCATCGCGGTCACGCTTGCCGGACTCATCTGCAGTTTGGCGGCCAGCTCGCCGGGGGTCAGACCGTGGTTGTAGTAGACGTGACCGAGGACTGCGGCGTCCGACACTCCCAGGCCCACCGCGACGCCCCAGGCGCGCCGGTACGCCTCTCCGGCGACGATGAGTGCCCGAACCTTCCGGGTGACGTCTTCCGCCGCCCTCGATTCCACGTTTCGCCCGCCTCTACCGGTCACCGTTCAGGTGCGCGAAATATGTAGGCGGGTGAGGGTGCCCTCGGAGGGAGTGGAGCGGGTCTGCACCAGGTCGCAGAGTTGGTGGACCAGCCACAGCCCCCGTCCGCTCTTCTGGTCGGTGGGTGGCCGTTCATCAGTCGCGGTGGGGTGGGAATCAATGACGCCGCAATCACGGATTTCGCTGGTGAGGCAGCCGCCGTTGCGCCATACCCGCAGGATCCCGGTTCCGCCGCCGTGCCTGATGCTGTTGGCGGCGACTTCGTCGACGGCGAGAACGTAGTCGTAGGTGCGACTACCTCCGAGCCCGAGTCGGGCGGCGTAACCGTCGACGATGCTTCGGACCTGCGACAGTTGGCCCGCGTCGAACATGAACAGCTGGAGTACGTCTGCGGAGTCCGGCAACGGGTGTGCGCCGTAATCGTCCGGCGGCGGGTTGCCGTGGACCTGGCTTCGGGTACCGCGATGCAGCGTCACCTGGTGCGATTCGCGGGCCCGGTCGATCGTCGTCGGGTCGACCACGTCGGTGTCATAGGGGCACAGCAGGCTGAACGACCGGGACCCGGCGAATGCCAGGTCCAGCAGTGATTCGTACCGCTGCACATCGATGAGCTCGGCCGTGTTGGTCGGCAGGCGGCCCCGCTCACCCAAACCACGTACCTGACCCCCCGGCCTCCGGTGCAGGTACCGGTTCCAGCCGGGGATGAACCGCTCCGGCCGGTGGCCCGAGGCTCGGCGTGGCTCGGCCCAGTAGACCTCGTCGGCGTCGCCATCCAGCCTCGCGCGCAAGCGTTCCGCCTTGTCAGCAGGCAGGACCACCAACACCGGCTCGCCCACCTCGATACCGTCCCGGATGAAAGGCAGCGCGCCGGCGTGAAACTCCCGCTCCCCGGCATAGAGAAAAGCTTCGTGCTGCAGCCTGGGTTCGGTCGATCTCCGATAATCCGGCCTGGACGTCTCGGTGGTCATCGTCCGTCCCCCAAATGCCTGATGAGACTCCGCTTCAACCAGTGGCGACGATCACTACTGATCGGCGAGCGGAGCCATCGGCATGGCTTGCGCGACGGCGGCGGCGCGGGCCGAGCCCGCACAACGCTTCCTCAGGCTATGAATGGCGGGACTTCCGTCGCCGCCGTCCGTTGTCC
>DASXJE010000118.1 GCA_036497565.1 Mycobacteriales bacterium | reverse complement strand
TTACCCGGTCGTCAACGTAGGCAACGCCTGGGAACTTCAGAGCATGCTCGGCGTCACCGTTCCCGGCATCGAGCACCATTACCAGAGCGGGGAGGACGGGACGCGAACCGCCTGGCTCCTGCATCCTGACGGTTCCTGGGCACGGGCCACGGCGCGCGGAGATGAGCTGCCGGTCGTCGCACAGTCCGGGCCGCGCCGTTTGTGGAATCTCGCGGACGAGATCCGGCATGCGTGGCTCACTGACGGCAAGCTCCCCGTTTACGGCGCTGTGGTCACGATCGATCCGGACGGCAGCGTTCATCTCAAGAAGGGCCGGTGGACCGCCGACGTTCCAGCACGGTAAAACGGCTGGAGGATCGCCTGCCGACCCGTGCTCGTCAACATGGGAAATCCGGGCCGAGATCGTCGTGGTCGGGATCTTCGGCAGGGACCATGATGCTCTGCCGTCCGGCGAGCCTGTCGGCGAATTCGCCGCGCTGGTCGGCCAGTTCCCTGATCCACTCCCCCATGTCGCTGACTGTCTCCCCCACGCTGAGAGACAGCTGATCGCGCAGGGCCCCGGTGGCTGGCTCGGGGTCGGCTGAGCGCGGCGGCGGGTGGGACCGGCCGGGGTGCCGACGACGCAACTCAGCGCCAGCAGCCACGGCGAGCTGCCACTGCCGGCGGGTGACCCGATCCCAGTCAGCCCGGTCGGCCATGACGGCGGCAAACACGGCCTCGCGGGGGGTAGGTGTCGCGCAGGCACGCTCGGCCTCGAGCTGCGCTGCTGTGCGCTCGGCACGAGCACGCTCGGTGCCATCATCCGACCCATCACTTTGGTGTCCACTCATGGCGCCGGAGCGATCTTTGCCCATGGGTCGACGATAAACACATCGGTGGAAGAGACAGGCAGCCGTGGGCTCGACTGCATGGCCAGCGCCAGCAGTCGAGCCTCACCGGCCGATCCGATGATGTCGCTCGGCAGCAGTTCGATGTGCCGCAACAACCCGGATGCGTCCTCGATTAACGCCAAACCGTCAGGTGCCTGCCTCGTGAGTCATCCGGCGGTGACATGCCGCGTTTTACGCGGCATGTGATCACGATCTTGCATCAGGCACTCGGTGAATTCTTCCCGGACACGATGCAAGAGCGCAGGGTCGGTGGCGAGCTTCAGGCCTGTGAGGGCCATCCCTTGCGCAGCAGCGACGATCGTCTCCCGCGCCGACGGCCCGACGGTCGCCTGGTGGAACTCCAGCGAGTGCGGCGGGATCGTCTCATCCGTGAGTCGCACCTGTGGCTGGATGAGCGGAACGACGTGGCTGAGATAGCCACTGTCGCCGCTCCATGCGCCGCCGAGGATGTCGGTGTCGCGTGGCTCCCGCCCGATCGAGCGCATCGCGTCGTCGAAGGCTCCGGCAAGCGTCAGGTTTGGGAGCAGCGGCTCTGACATTGTGTCGGCCGGAGTCACACGAACGGTTGCACCCGTGGCGACGGCGGCTGCCTCGAAGCAGGCGGAGACGCGAGCGACCGTGGCGTCGGTGACGGCTGCGGATCCGGCGCGAACGATGAGCGTCGCGGATGTGTGGTCAGGCACCACCATCGGCAGGGTGCCGCCTTCCGTGATGATTCCGTGCACCCGAACCTCGGACGGCAACTGCTGCCTGAGCAGGCCGAGCGAGGTGAACCCGGCCACCATCGCGTCCAGCGCGTTGACGCCGAGCTCTGGGTGCGCCGACGCGTGTGCGGCCTTTCCCGTGAACTCGACGCGGACTGCGCGGGCGGCGAGGGACCGGGAGGCGCCGATGTCGTACATGCCCGGGTACACGAGCATTGCCGCATCAACGCCATCGAAAACCCCCTCGTCGGCCATGCGGTACTTGCCGCCGCCGCCCTCCTCGCCCGGCGTTCCGATGACCTGGACACGCGCGCCAAGACGCGTGGCGAGCGATCCGATCGCTATGCCTGCCCCGACCGACGCGGCGGTGGCGACGTTGTGCCCACAACTTTGCCCGTAGGGCGGCAGCCCGTCGTACTCGCACACGAAGGCAATCGTCGCAGACGGCTCCGCCGGGCCGATCGTGCCGCAGAATGCGGTGTCGTAACCGACGAGACCGCGCTGAACCTCGAAGCCGTGGCGCTCCAGAAGGCCTGTGACAGCCGCCGCCGCCGCGTGCTCCTCGAACGCCGTCTCGACGTGGTCGTGCATGAAAACGTTGAGGTCCCACAGCTCGTCCGACACCGAGCGCACGGCTTCGCAAAGATGCTCCGCGTTGCTCACCCGAATTGCTCCGTCCAGGCGTCGGCGATCTGGGTGCGGGTGGCGAACCAGACGCCGGGGAATGACTGCGCGTAGCGGATGAAGTCGCGCAGGGCCCTGGTGCGGGCCGGGTGCCCGGCCAGGCG
>DASXJE010000117.1 GCA_036497565.1 Mycobacteriales bacterium | reverse complement strand
CCGGTTGGAGTCGACCGATGTGGCCGGGCTGGGCGATGACGATCTGGTCGAGGTGATCGACGGCTGGGACCGGCTGGCGTCGTGGGCGCAGGCGCGGCAGGCCGGCGCGATCGCGGTGTTCGCCGCCCGCCGCCCGCCGGTGGACCGCGATGATCACGGGGTGTCGGTGAGCGAGTTCGCCGCGGATGAGTTGGCGGTGGCGTTGCGGCTGTCCCGCCCCGCGGCGCAGGCCCGGCTGCACACCGCCCTGGATCTGGTGGGCCGGCTCCCCGCCACCCTGCACGCCTGGTCGACCGGGGCGATCGACGCGGTCAAGGCCCGGTCGGTCGTCGACGCCACCCGCCCACTCACCCCCACCCAGGCCACCTGGGTGCAGGACCGGGTGCTGCCCCGCGCGCCCACCCAGACCCTCGGCCAGCTGCGGGCGGCGTTGGCGCGGGCGGTGATCGCCGCCGACCCCACCGGCGCGCAACACCGCCACGAGCAGGCCTACGCCGACCGCCGGGTCGTACTCACCCCCGCCGGGAACGGCATGGCCGAACTGTGGGCGCTGCTACGCGCCGCCGACGCCACCGCCCTCTACCACCGACTCACCACCACCGCGAAGAAAACCGCGGACGGCCGGTCGATGGACGCCCGCCGCGCCGACGCGCTGGCCGGCCTCGCCCACACCCGCGGACCCGGCCAGCCGGCGCCCGCCCTGATACAGGTCACCGTCGCCGCCACCACCCTGCTCGGCGCCGACCACCACCCCGCCCACCTCACCGGCTACGGACCCATCACCGCCGCCGAAGCCCGCCGCATCGCCGCCGACGGCCGCTGGCGGCGCCTGCTCACCGACCCGACCACCGGCGCGCTGCTCGACTACGGCCGCCGCAGCTACCCCCCACCCGCCCCACTCGCCGACCACGTCCGCGCCCGCGACCACACCTGCCGGTTCCCAGGCTGCCGACAACCCGCCACCACCGCCGACCTCGACCACACCATCGCCTACCCCACCGGACCCACCAGCGCGACGAACCTCGCCGCCCTCTGCCGCCACCACCACCGACTCAAACACCGCACCCGCTGGACGGTGGAGCAGGCGAACGACGCGACCCTTACCTGGACCACACCCACCGGCCGCCGCCACACCACAACACCACCCGCAATAGGCGCCATCGAAGCCGACACTGCCGATGGGACCGAAGCGACTGCCGGGATCGCCGTCACCGACGATCCCGTCGCTACGACATCGATCGCGGAGCAGGGCGACGATCCATGACCGTCGGCGAAGGAGTCAGGGTCGACCACCGCGGGTCCACCGACCCGGCCGGTGGCGAGGGTGCGTTCGAGCGCGACCTAGCGCAGCGTCGCCCAGACGACTGTCCACGGGAACGGCGTGCTCACCGACCGCACCTCCGCCACCTTGGACACGAACTGCAGGAACTGGCGGGTCGACCAGTGGTTGAGATGGCCAGGGGTGTTGCCCAGGTTCTGGACGTAGCGGCCGGTCAGCAGATTGCAGCTACGGAAGATCGGTTCGCGCGGCACCGACAGCAGCAGATGGCCCGAACCGACTCTGGCCAGCTCGCGGAGGCCGGCCTCGGGGTTGGGCAGATGCTCCAGGACCTCGACGCAGACGATCAGGTCGAAGCTGTCGTCGGCAAAGGGGAGCCGCTGGGCGTCGGCGTGCAGATAGGTCGGGCCGGGTCGGGTGCGCCACTGCTCGCGCAGCCCGGCATCGGGCAGGTCGATGCCGGTGGCGCGACCGAAACGCCGGTGCAGCGACTCGGAGATCACGCCCTCACCGGCGCCCACCTCGAGCGGGTTCGCCGGAGACACGGGTTCGGCGCCGATCCGGGCCAGCGTCCGGTCGAGCCGCGCCACCCACCGATCGGTGAGGAAGCGGATCGCCGGATTCTTCGCGACGTACTTGTTGGTGTGGTTGCCGATGACGACACCGGGCGTCTCCGGTGCGGCGTCGGTGGTCGGTCGCGCGTCGGTGGCCATCGTTCTCCCTGGGTTAGCCTGCCGAGCGTGAAGGTACCGTGAAGCGCCTGCCGAAGGTGAGTCCGAGGGTGACTGCCGCCCTGCGGATCGCCTTCATCGCTGTCGCGGTGGGCCTCCTCGTCTACGCCCTCGTCTCGCAGTGGGGCTCCATCCATCGCGCGCTTGCCCGAATGGGTCCGCTCGCCGTCGTCGGGTCGCTGGCGGCCGCGATGCTGGGACTGTTCTTCAGCGCGCTGTGCTTCCGGGCGCTGCTCACCGAACTCGGCAACCGGCTGCCGCTGCCGGCCACGCTGCGGGTCTTCTTCCTGTCCCAGGTGGGCAAGTACCTTCCCGGCAGCGTCTGGCCGCTGCTGGCGCAGGTCGAGCTCGGCCGCGACCTGGGCGTGCCGCGGCAACGCTCGGCCACCGCCGGGGTGCTCTTCCTCGGCCTCAACCCGCTCACCGGACTGATCGTGGCGGCGGCGACGCTGCCGCTCGTCAGTCCGGACGCGGCCCGCCACTACCTGTGGGCGCTGGCGGTCGTCCCGATCGGCCTGGCGGTGCTCCATCCACGGGTGCTCAACCCGGCCCTGCGGCAGGCGTTCCGGCTGATCCGCCGGCCCCCGCTCGAACGGCCTCTGCGCGCCGCCGGGCTGGCCCGCGCCGCGGGCTGGCTGTTTGTGATGTGGCTCTGCTACGGGTTGTCCGTGCTCGCCCTGGCCGGCCCGCTCGGGATCCGCGGCGGCGAGTCGTTCCTCGTCTCGACCGGGGCCTACGCGTTGGCCTGGTCGGCGGGCTTTCTCGTCGTCATCGCGCCGGCCGGGCTCGGCGTCCGGGACGCCGCGCTCGTACTGACCCTGTCGCCGGTGATGTCGGTCGGCTCGGCCACCGCCGTCGCCGCGGTGTCGCGGGTGGTCCAGACGGCCGGTGACGGCCTGTGGGCGCTCGCCGCCGGCGCTCTGCACGCCAAGGCGCGGCTGCGCCGGGAGACGGCAGGCACGACAACGGCGACCGAGTCCGAAGGCCCACCAGGGGCCTGAGACCTGCGGCCGCTAGATCTCGTCAGCCAGCCGCGCGAAGCCCCGGCGGGTCAGCTCGGCGATGTCGTCGCCGATCGGCAGCGGCAGCGCGGTACGACTGAACCATTCCAGGTCGAGCGATTCGGGGCTGACGGTCGCGACGGCGCCCTCGGGTGCCACGGCCAGGAACCGCACGTCCAGGTGTCGCGTCGGGAGACCCAGCGAGCAGGTGATCGGGTGTACGGCGAGGTGGATCGGGCGGGGATCGAGGGCGAGACCGTCGATGCCGCTCTCCTCGGTCGCCTCCCGTAGGGCGGCCGCGGCGATGCTGGCGTCGTCCTCGCAGTGCCCGCCGAGTTGCAACCAACTGCCCACCCGTGGGTGCAGCGTCAGCAGCACGGCTTCCCGGCCCGGGTCGACGACCAACGCGCTCGCCGTCAGATGCCCGGGCACGCAGGAGCGTTCGGTGGCGTCCGGTCGCGCGGCGAGGAACGCCAGCATGGCCTCGCGAACCGACCGCTGTCCGGGGTCGAGGTCGGCGTAGGACGACAACAGCCGCACCGCGTCGGCGTGCAGCCGGGCGGTGGCCTCCGACGGTCCGCTGGGCGTGCTCATCGCCGGACCACGAACCGGTCCGGGTCGCGCGCCGGGCGCGCGGGCGGCGGCCCGGCCGCATGTCCCACCGCCACCGCACCCATCGGCGACCAGTCCGCAGGCAGGTCGAGCTCGCGGCGTACGACGTCCGGGCAGAAGAGTGTCGAGGACACCCAGCACGAGCCGAGGTCCTCGGCGGCCAGCGCGACCAGGAAGTTTTCGACGCCGGCGCCGGCGGCGACGTGGAACATCGTGCGTTCGGCGTCCGCCCGGCGCTCGTCGGGGTAGGGGTGCGCACCGTCGGCGACCAGGCACGGTACGACGATCAGGGGTGCGTCGCGGAGCAGGTCGCCGCGACGCAGCCGGCGGGTGATCTGCTCGGGAGAGAAACCGTCACCGGCAAGATCGGCCGCCCACTGTGTGGCCATCGCGTCGAGCAGCCGCTGCTGCGCGGCAGCGGTCTCGACGAGGACGAACCGCCAGGGCGTGGTGTGATGCGGCGCCGGGGCGGTGACCGCGGCGGCGACCGCGCGGCGGACCGCTTCCGGATCCACCGGCTGCGCGGTGAACCGGCGTACCGATCGCCGGGCCGGCACCGCCTCCCGCCGGCCCTGGGCCAGCGCCTCGGCGGTGCCGAGGGTGAACATGTCCTCCTCGGCGGGGCGCAACAGGGGACGGACACCCGCCGAGTCGTCCACCGGGGTCAGCCCACGGACGACCGCCGCCGGAATCCCGGCCAGCTTGCCCTTCACCAGGTCCGCCGCCGCGGCGACCTCGTCGGCGACGGCGATCTCGGTGACCGCCAACATGTTTCCGTGCGGATCGCGGACGCCACGCAGGTCGGAGAGAGCCGCCATGCCGGCGAGGCCGACCGCGTGATCCACCACGCCGGTCCGCCAGGCCCGACCGGCGGTATCGGTGATGACGACGGCGACCTCGACGCCGAGTGCCGCGCGCAGTCCATTGCGCAGCGCGTCGGCGGAGACGTCCGAGTCGACCGGCAGCAGGGCGAGCTCGTCGCCGCGGACGTTCGACGCATCGACTCCGGCGGCCGCGATGACGAAGCCGTGCCGCGTCTGGACGATCTTCGTGCGACCGCGGGCCGCGACGACCCGCACCGACTCCGCGTCGACGACACGTTGTCGCTGGGCTTCGCGCCCCTCCGGGTCCGACGGCGTCCAGACCAGGCGGCCCTCGACCTTCGACACGGCCTTCGAGGTCACCACGACGACGTCACCGTCGATGATCCAGGGCGCCGCCTGGGCGATCAGCGCGGCGAGGTCGCCACCCGGCCGCAGCTCCGGAATGCCGGTGATCGGCCGGATCTCGATCCGGTCGGCGGCCGCGGCGGTCTCGCTCATGCGACCAGATCGAGAGTGGCCCGGGCCATCGCGGTGGTCGCGTCGAGATCGGTCATGAGCAGCGGGATGTCGCGCACGGTCACCCCGGGGACGGTGCTGCCGGCGTCGGTGCTGTCGACCAGCCAGCCGTCGAGCAGGCCGCCAGTGATGCGCGCGCCGTAGTGCCGGCCGACGGCCTCGGCCGAGGTGGGGACGCCGATCGCGGACAGGCACGCGTCGGCCATCCCGCGCACCGGGGCGCCGCCCACGATCGGCGAGAGTCCCACGACCGGTGCCCGCGCGGACCGGATAGCCTCGCGCATCCCGGGTACGCCGAGGATCGTGCCGACGCTGACCACCGGGTTGCTGGGCGCGAGCACGATGAGGTCGGCGTCGGCGAGCGTGTCGAGTACGCCGGGAGCCGGCTTCGCCGAGTCGACTCCGACCTGCACGAAGGCGTGCGCGGGCAACTCGGCGTGGTGGCGCAGCCACCATTCCTGGAAGTGGATGGCCCGCCGGCCGGTGCCGGTCGGCGTCAGCTCCGCGTCCTCGGCGAGGTCGACCACGACGTGGGTCTCGACCCGCTCGTCGCTCATCGGCAGCAGCCGTACGCCGGGCTGCCACCGGGCACACAGGGCGTCGGTGACCGCCGACAGGGGATAGCCCGCGTCCAGCATCCGGGTGCGGACCAGGTGGGTGGCGAGGTCGCGGTCGCCGAGCCCGAACCAGCCCGGACCGACGTCGTACGCCGCGAGCTCCTCGCTCACCCGCCATGTCTCGTCCCGGCGACCCCAGCCCCGGTCCGGGTCGATGCCCCCGCCGAGGGTGTACATCACGGTGTCGAGGTCCGGGCAGATCCGCAGCCCGTGCAGGGTCAGGTCGTCGCCGGTGTTGCAGATGGCGCTGAGCCGGTGCCCGGCTCCCGGGTCGGCGCCGAGCAGTGCCTTCAGCCCGGTGAGAAAGCGGGCTCCACCGATACCCCCGACGAGCGCCACGACATGCACTCCGTCATGGTGGCAGATCCGCCGGTCCGCGCGGGCGTCGGCACCGGAGAGTCCGCGCGGGCGTCCTCCACGACCCCGGAGCGGACGCCGAGCGCCAGCAGACCGGCCGTCCAATACCAGAGGTTGGCTTGACGTACACGCAACGACACGGGTGTAATCACAGGGATGTCATTCGTGCCGATGGGGGTACGGCATCGAGGGGCCGTCCGGCCCCGCCTCGGGGAGTTCGAGCCAGCTAGGGGAGGGCATCACGATGAGTGAGCCCATGCAGGGGGAGTTCGCCGGAGCGATGAGTGCGGTGCTCGGTGAAGACGGAACTGACGAGGACTGGCAGGAGCGGGCGCTGTGTGCCCAGACCGACCCGGAGGCATTCTTCCCGGAGAAGGGTGGCTCCACTCGCGAGGCGAAGAAGATCTGCACCGGCTGTGACGTCCGCAGCGAATGTCTGGAATACGCGCTCGCGCACGACGAGCGGTTCGGCATCTGGGGCGGCCTCTCCGAGCGGGAGCGCCGCCGGCTCAAGCGGCGCGCCGGCTAGCGCCCGGGCGGCCAGAGGGACGCTCAGTCGGGCGGATCGAGTTCCTCCGGGTCGAGTCCGAGCAGGTTCGCGACCTGCTCGACCACGACGTCGTGCACCAGGTCGTCGAGGTCGAGCGGGTCCGCGGCCCGGGCCTCGAGCGGCCGCCGGTAGACGATGATCCGCGGCGGTATCGGGCGGCCGTCCCGGTCGACCCCGGCCGGGCGCAGCCGGGCCAGCGGGATGGCACCGTCGTCGACGACATCGCTGTCGTAGACGACCGCCTCGGCCGAGGTGCTCGCGACGTGGGGCACGTCCTCCACGGCGAACTCGACGCCGTCCAACTCGTGCGGGCGGAGCCGGTCGAGCCCGTCGACGGCGTCGAGCACCATGTCGTCGAACTCCTGGGCCCGGGTGCGCGAGAGCGGAACCGAGGCCGGGACCAGGGTGCCGCGCAACCCCCGACCGCGCCGGTCCCGGTGCGGCGAGCGCCGCGGTGGGCGGCCGGGAGTGCCGGACATGCGGCCAGGATACGGCGACACGACGCGATGTCCGTCGCGCCTGCCCCGTCCGGCGGGCGGCGGGGTCTATCGTCGCCGACCGTGGGTCATGTTCGGCGGTGCTCCCGGACGGGATGCGGCAACAAAGCAGCGGCGACGCTGACCTACGTCTACGCCGACTCCACGGCGGTGGTCGGGCCACTGGCCGGCTACGCCGAACCGCACAGCTACGACCTGTGCGAGGCCCACGCGCTGCGGCTCACCGCGCCACGCGGCTGGGAACTGGTGCGCCACGAGGGTCAGTACGACGTCGGCGGCCCCACCGGTGACGACCTCGAGGCGCTCGCCGACGCCGTCCGCGAAGCGGCCCGCCCCGAACGGCAGGCCGACGGCGATCGACCCGCCGACCCCGGCACCGGCCGCCGTGGCCACCTGCGGGTCGTGCCCACCTCCCGCTGAGTACGCTCGTGGCTCGCACCAGGCGGCCGGGGAAGGGACCACGACGATGCGCGATCTTTCGGCGATCGTAAAGGCCTACGACATCCGCGGTGTCGTCCCTGATCAACTGGACGAGGAGGTCGCCCACGACGTGGGGGCGGCGTTCGTCCGGGTCATGGGCGCCCGGTCCATCGTCACCGCGCACGACATGCGCCCGTCGTCCGGACCGTTGTCCGCGGCGTTCGCGCGCGGAGCCACCGAGCAGGGCGCCGACGTGATCGAGGCCGGACTGGCCTCCACCGACATGCTCTACTTCGGCGCCGGATCGCTCGACATGCCCGGCGCGATGTTCACCGCGAGCCACAATCCCGCGCGCTACAACGGCATCAAGCTGTGCCGGGCCGGCGCCGCACCGGTCGGGCAGGAGAGCGGACTCACCGAGATCCGGGAGCTGGTCGAGGCCGGTGTCCCGGCCCACGACGGTCCGCCCGGCTCGGTGTCGCAGCGCGACCTGCTCAGCGACTACGCGGCGTACCTGAAATCGCTGGTCGACCTCTCCGGGATCCGGCGGTTGTCGGTGGTCGCCGACGCGGGCAACGGCATGGCCGGTCACACGGTGCCGGTGGTCTTCGAGGGCCTGCCGATCGACCTCACCCCGATGTACTTCGAGCTGGACGGATCGTTCCCGAACCACGAGGCCAACCCGATCGAGCCGGAAAACCTGCGCGACCTGCAGGCCAAGGTCCGCGAGATCGGCGCGGACGCGGGGCTGGCCTTCGACGGCGACGCCGACCGCTGCTTCGTCATCGACGAGCGCGGCGAGGCGGTCTCGCCGTCGGTGATCACCGCCCTCGTCGCCACCCGGGAGCTGGCCCGGGAGCCGGGCGCCAGCATCATCCACAACCTGATCACCTCCCACGCCGTCCCGGAGATCGTCCGGGAGCACGGCGGCACCCCGGTCCGCAGCCGGGTCGGGCACTCGTTCATCAAGGGCACGATGGCCGAGACCGGGGCGATCTTCGGCGGCGAGCATTCCGGGCACTTCTACTTCCGCGACTTCTGGCGGGCCGACTCCGGGATGCTGGCGGCGCTGCACGTGCTCGCCGCGCTCGGCGGTCAGGACCGGCCGCTGTCGGAGCTGGTCGACGAGTTCAGCCGTTACGTCGCCTCCGGCGAGATCAACTCCACGGTCGACGACCAGGCCGCCCGGGCCGCCGCCGTGAAGGCCGCCTTCGCCGACCGCCCCGACGCGACGATCGACGAGCTCGACGGGCTGACCGTCGACCTGTCCGACGGCGCGTGGTTCAACCTGCGCCCGTCCAACACCGAGCCGCTGCTCCGGCTGAACGTGGAGGCGCCCGACGATGCGCGGATGGCCGAACTGCGCGACGAGGTGCTCGGTATCGTCCGGTCCTGACCTGCCAACCCTCGGGAGCCCCGGTGAACCTCGATCCTGCCCTGCTGGAGATCCTCGCCTGCCCGGCGTGCCACGCCGAGCTCCGCGTCGACGACGCGGCCTCGCAGCTCGTCTGCACAGGCTGCGGACTGGCCTACCCCGTCCGTGACGACATCCCGGTGCTGCTCGTCGACGAGGCGACCCGCCCGGGCCGGCCGGCGCCGGATGACGCCGGCTCGTCCTGACCGTCCCTCGATGAGCGTCGGATCCGGGCCCGGGCCGGTCGACGAGACGGTCCTCGACGACCCCGACCGACAGGCCTCCGCCGATCCGTCCGGCATGCTGCGGGAGAACGCCACCGCCGGCCCGCAGGTCCGGCGTACGGTCGCGGCCGCCGAGGAGGGCGGCGTGGCCTCGCTGGCCGGTCAGGGCGCCCCGCGCAGCGTGCTCGTCGTGGGGAGCGGCGTCTGCCGGCTGGCCGCCCGGGCGCTGTCGACGCTCACCGGACCGGAGGTCACCGCCCCGATCGTGGCCCACGCCGGGCCCGACCTGCCGCGCTGGGTCGGGGCCGCCGACCTCGTCGTCGGGCTGAGCGCGTCCGGCGCCAACGCCGCCACCCTGTCGGTACTGCAGGCGGCCGGGTCGCGGGGCTGCGAAGTGGCCGGGGTCGGTCCGGCCGACACCCCGCTGGCGGCGGTCGTTTCCCGGGCCCGCGGCAGCCTGGTGACGGTGCCCGATCACGGACCGGCCCGCGGCCGGCTGTGGTCCCTGCTCACCGGGCTGGTCTGCCTGGCCGCCCCGGTCGGGCTGCTGGACGTGCCCGGTGACCTCCTCGAGGCCGTGGCCCAGCGGCTCGACGACGACGCGGTGCGCTGCCGGCCGACCAGCGAGTCGTTCGTCAACCCGGCCAAGCAGTTGGCCATTCAGCTCGCCGGATCGCTGCCGGTGGTCTGGGGGTCCTCCCCGCTCGCGGACGTCGCGGCCCGCCGCTTCACCGACATGCTTGGCGCCTCCGCGCGCTATCCGGCCGTGACCGGAAGCTTCGACGATCTGTGGCTCGGCGGGCTCGGGCCGCTCGACGGGCCGTTCGGCGCCGGCGGGCTCACTCCTGCCCCGGTCGAGGACGACCTGTTCCGGGACCGGGTCGACGAGCCGGAGCCGGTGCGGGCCCGCCTGGTCATGGTGCGCGACGCCGACCCGGAGATCGACGCGGTCCGCCGCCTCTCGCAGGTGGACGACCTGATCGAACGGCGGGGCCTGCCGGTGACGGAATGGGCCGCCGAGGAGGCGCCACCGTTGCTTCGGCTGGCCCAGCTGATCGGCGTACTCGATTTCGCCGCCAGCTACCTCGCGATGCTCTACGGGATCGACCCGTGGGGTCCGGTCGAGGACGGTCCGCCCGGGTCGGCCCCGTGACGGCCGAGACCGCACCGCCGCGATGAGCACGTCCGGCGGCACCCGGGCGGTGATCGCCGCCCTCGGCGCCAACATCGGCATCGCGGTGGCGAAGTTCGTGGGCTTCTTCATCACCGGCTCGACGTCGATGCTCGCCGAGTCGGTGCACTCCGTGGCCGACTCGTGCAACCAGATCCTGCTGCTCGTCGGGGGCCGCACCGCCACCCGGGCGGCCACCGAGGAACACCCGTTCGGCTACGGCCGCGACCGGTACTTCTACGCCTTCGTGGTCGCGCTCGTGATCTTCTCGCTCGGTTCGGTGTTCGCGCTGTACGAAGGGATGCACAAACTCCAGCACCCCAAGCAGCTCGAGTCGCCGCTGGTCGCGGTGCTGATCCTGGTCGTGGCCGCCGTCCTGGAGGGGTTCTCCTTCCGTACGGCGGTGCACGAGGCGGGCAAGGTGCGCGGCCGCAGCTCCTGGGCCGGCTACATCCGGCGGGCCAAGGCACCCGAGCTCCCGGTGGTCCTGCTCGAGGACTTCGGCGCGCTGATCGGCCTGGTGTTCGCCCTCCTCGGCGTCGGTCTGGCCACCCTGACCGACGAACCGCGGTGGGACGCCGCCGGGTCACTGGCCATCGGCGTACTGCTCGGCGCCATCGCGATCGTGCTGATCATCGAGACCAAGAGCCTGCTCATCGGCGAGGCCGCCTCGCCGGACGCGGTGGCGCGGATCCGGGCGGCGCTGGTCGGGCAGAGCGTTGACCGGGTGATCCACCTGCGCACCCTGCACCTCGGACCCGAGGAGTTGCTGGTCGCGGCGAAGATCGCGGTGCCCCGCACGATCAGCCTGGACAAGGTCGCAGCCGCCATCGACAGTGCCGAACGCCGGGTCCGCGAGGTGGAGCCGCTGGCGCGGGTCATCTACCTCGAACCCGACCTCGACCGCGGACCCCAACCCGGAACCACATCCGGATCCCAGCCCGAGACCCCGCAAGGAAGCCCACAATGATCTTCCCGCTCACCAACCCGGTGCGCCCGTACGCGTGGGGTTCGCGCACCGTGCTCCCGGAGCTGCTGGGCGAGCCCAGTCCGGCGCCGGAGCCGCGGGCGGAGCTGTGGATGGGCGCCCACTCCACCGGGCCGTCGCGACTGCCGAACGGCGAGCCGCTGGACAAGCGCATCGCCGCCGACCCGGTCGGCGAGCTGGGCGAGCACACCGTCGCCGAGCTCGGTACGACGCTGCCGTTCCTGGCCAAGCTGTTGGCCGCGGAGGCGCCGCTCTCCCTGCAGGCGCACCCGACCACGGAGCTGGCCCGGGCCGGGTACGCCGCGGAGGAGGCCGCCGGGATCCCGCCCGACGACCCGCGCCGCAACTACCCCGATCCGCAGCACAAGCCGGAGCTGATCTGCGCCGTCACCCCGTTCACCGGCCTGATCGGCTTCCGCGACGTCGCCGAGACCCGCCGGCTGCTCGCCGAGCTCGCGGTGCCCGAACTCGCGGCTTACGACGCCGTCCTCGCCGAGCGCCCCGACGAGGCCGGGCTGCGGCAGGTCGTCGGTGGGTTGCTGGCTCTCGATCCGCCCGAGCGCGGGCCCCTCGTCGCCGCCGTGGGTGCCGCCTGCGGGGTGGGCGGCGGCGAGTTCGCGCCGGAGAAGGCGCGCGTCGCCGACCTGGCCGCCGCCTATCCCGACGACGCCGGCGTCGTCGTCGCGTTGCTGATGAACCTGGTCCGGCTGGCGCCCGGGCAGGCGGTGTTCCTGCCCGCCGGAAACCTGCACGCCTACCTCGACGGGTTCGGTGTCGAGGTGCTGGTCAACTCCGACAACGTGCTGCGCGGCGGGCTGACCGGCAAGCACGTCGACGTCCCGGAATTGCTGCGGGTGCTCGATCCGGTCCCGGGCCTGCCGCCGGTGCAGTCCGGTCGCGCGCTGCCCAACGGCGAGCACGTCTACGACGTCCCGGCCAAGGAGTTCCGGCTGTCCCGGATCACCGTGGCCGACGACGCGGTGACCGTCGACGCGGCCGGACCGCAGATCTTCGTGGCGCTGTCCGGAACCGTGCGGGTCGAGCAGGACGCCGAGTCCGTCGGGTTGGCTCCGGGCCGATCGGCCTACCTCCCGGCCGGCGGGGGACCGGTGACGGTCACCGGCTCGGGCACGGCGTACCGGGTCACCACCAACCTCGCGGCGCCGGGGACCCCGTAGCAGGGTTTCTTAGAACGTTGACACGACCGTGGTAACGTCCGGGGCGATGGATACCCTCACGATCCACGAAGCGGCGGAGACGACCGGGTGGTCGGCGCGCATGCTGCGCTACATCGAGGCCATCGGGCTGGTCGAGGCGTCCCGGTCGGCGGCCGGCTACCGCCTGTACGGCCCGGCCCAGCTGCAGCGGCTTCGTACGCTGCGCGAGCTGCTCGCCGATCACGACCTCGGCCTCGGCGACGTCGGGTTCGCCCGCAGGCTGCGCGCCGACGCCGAACTGCACGACGCCGTGGACGGATGGCTGTCGGCCACTCCCGAGCGGCCCGACGACGTCTCGCCGCCGGACTGGCTGCGCTTCGAGCAGGACAAGCACCAACGGTTGATCGCCGAGATCCGCGCCGACGGCCCGGCACCGGCCGACCGCCCCGCCGCGCCCCTCATCACACCTGTCAGGGAGTCCGCATGACCACCACAACATCCACGGGAACATCCACGGGCACATCCACCGGGGCAAAGCCGCGCCGTCTGCAGGCCGACGACGTGAAGGTCGCCGACCTCTCCCTCGCGGCGTACGGCCGCCGGGAGATCGAGCTCGCCGAGCACGAGATGCCCGGTCTGATGGCCGTACGGCGGGAGTTCGCCGCCGCGCAGCCACTGGCCGGCGCCCGCATCACCGGCTCGCTGCACATGACGGTGCAGACCGCGGTGCTCATCGAGACGCTCGTCGCCCTCGGCGCCGAAGTGCGCTGGTGCAGCTGCAACATCTTCTCCACCCAGGACCACGCCGCCGCGGCGGTCGCGGTGGGGCCGGACGGCACCCCCGACGACCTGCGTGGCGTCCCCGTCTTCGCCTGGAAGGGCGAGTCGCTCGAGGAGTACTGGTGGTGCACCGAGCGGGCCCTGACCTGGCCCGAGGCCGCCGGCCCGAACATGATCCTCGACGACGGGGGCGACGCGACGCTGCTGGTGCACCAGGGCGTCGAGTTCGAGCGGGCCGGTGTGGTGCCGGCCCCGGAGTCGGCCGAGTCCGAGGAGCAGGCCGTCGTCCTCGCCACGCTGGGCCGGTCGCTCGCGGCCGACCCCGGTCGCTGGACCCGGGCCGCCGCCGAGATCCGCGGCGTCACCGAGGAGACGACCACCGGCGTACACCGGCTCTATCAGATGCAGCAGGCCGGCGAGCTGCTCTTCCCGGCCATCAACGTCAACGACTCGGTGACCAAGAGCAAGTTCGACAACAAGTACGGCTGCCGGCACTCGCTCATCGACGGCATCAACCGGGCCACCGACGTGCTGATCGGCGGCAAGGTCGCGGTCATCTTCGGCTACGGCGACGTCGGCAAGGGCTGCGCCGAATCGCTGCGCGGCCAGGGCGCCCGGGTGATCGTCACCGAGATCGACCCGATCTGCGCGCTGCAGGCGGCGATGGACGGATTCCAGGTCGCCACCCTCGACGACGTCGTCGAGAGCGCCGACATCTTCGTCACGGCCACCGGTAACCGCGACATCATCACCGCGGACGCGATGTCGCGGATGAAGCACCAGGCGATCGTCGGCAACATCGGCCACTTCGACAACGAGATCGACATGGCCGGCGTCGCGAAGATCGCGGGCATCGAGCGGGTCACCATCAAGCCCCAGGTCGACAAGTGGATCTTCCCCGACGGGCACGCGGTGATCGTGCTGAGCGAGGGACGGCTGCTCAACCTCGGCAACGCCACCGGGCACCCGAGCTTCGTGATGAGCAACTCGTTCACCAACCAGACCATCGCGCAGATCGAGCTGTTCACCAAGCCCGGTGACTACGAGAAGCGGGTCTACGTGCTGCCCAAGCACCTCGACGAGAAGGTCGCCCGGCTGCACCTCGACGCGCTCGGCGTGAAGCTCACGACGCTGTCCAAGGGACAGGCCGACTACATCGGCGTACCCGTGGATGGCCCGTACAAGCCGGACCACTACCGCTACTGACCGGCCGACTCCCGCTCGCGGCCCGGCGATGAAGGTGGCACCGCCGTACGACGTCACCGACCTCGGCCTGGCCGCGGCCGGGCGGGGCCGGATCGACTGGGCCGACCGGGACATGCCGGTGCTGCGCGGGATCCGGGAGCGGTTCGCGGCCGAGCGCCCGTTGTCCGGGCTGACCGTCGCGGCGTGCATGCACGTCACGGCCGAGACCGCCAACCTGATGCGCACCCTGGTCGCGGGCGGTGCACAGGTCGCCCTGGCGGCGTCCAACCCGCTGTCGACGCAGGACGACACGGCCGCCGCACTGGTCGCCGATCACGGCGTCGCCGTATTCGCGCGGGCCGGCGTCGACCTGCCCGAGTACTACCGGCACATCGGCGCTGTACTCGACCGGGAGCCCGACCTCGTGCTCGACGACGCCTGCGACCTGGTCAGCACCCTGCACGCCGAGCGGACCGATCTGCTCGACCGGGTCCGGGCGGGCTGCGAGCAGACCACCACCGGGCTGCTGCGGTTGCGGGCGATGGCGCGCGCCGGCGCGCTGCGGATCCCGATGATCGCGGTCAACGACACCGGGACCAAACAGCTCTTCGACAACACCTACGGCACCGGGCAATCGGTGCTCGACGCGATCTTCCGCGCCACGAACATGCTGCTGGCCGGCCGCACCGTCGTCGTCGCCGGCTACGGATCGTGCGGGCGCGGCGTCGCCAGCCGGGCCACCGGGCTCGGCGCCTCCGTGGTGGTCACCGAGATCGACCCGGTCCGGGCTCTCGACGCCACCATGAACGGATACCGGGTCATGCCGATGGCCGCCGCGGCTCCGATCGGCGACGTGTTCATCACCGTGACCGGCAACCGGGACGTCGTCGTCGAGCCGCACCTGAAGGCGATGAAGGACGGGGCGGTCCTGGTCAATGCCGGCCACTTCGACGTCGAGATCGACGTCCGCTGGCTGGCCGAGCACGCGGCCCGGGTCCGCCGCCAGGTCCGTCCGCACACCGACGAATACGTGCTCGCCGACGGCCGCCGGCTCCTGCTGCTCGCCGAGGGACGGGTCGCCAACCTCGGGGCCGCGGAGGGCCACCCGGCGGCGGTCATGGACATGTCCTTCGCCGACCAGGCGCTGACCACCGCGTGGCTCGTCCGGCACCATGCCGAATTGCCGCCCGGCGTGTACGACGTCCCCGCGGCGGTCGACGACGAGGTCGCCCGGCGGAAGCTCACCTCGATGGGCCTCGCGATCGACCGGCTGAGCGAGGTTCAGACCGGATATCTGGACTCCTGGGAGCACGGCAGTTGACGGCCCCCAAGCCCGTCGGGAACCGCGCCGCGCCCGCGCGGGTCCCGGTTTGCGGTCGGGAGGTGCCACGATAGGGCTATGAGGGGACGTGTGCTGGTGGTCGACGACGACCCGGCGCTCGCCGAGATGCTTGGCATCGTGCTGCGCAGCGAAGGGTTCGACGCCTCCTTCGTCGGCGACGGCGGTGCCGCTCTGGCCGCCTTCCACGAGATGCGTCCGGATGTCGTCCTGCTCGACCTGATGCTGCCCGGTATGAGCGGGATAGACGTGTGCCGGGCGATCCGGACCGAATCCGGCGTACCCATCGTCATGCTCACGGCCAAATCCGACACCGTCGACATCGTGCTGGGCCTCGAGTCCGGTGCCGACGACTACGTCGTCAAGCCGTTCAAGCCGAAGGAACTCGTCGCCCGGGTCCGGGCCCGGCTGCGTCGCAACGACGACGAACCGGTCGAGTCGCTGGCGATCGGCGATCTGACCATCGACGTCTCCGGGCACTCGGTGAGCCGCGCCGGTGCGCTGATCAGCCTGACCCCGCTGGAGTTCGACCTGCTGCTCGCCCTGGCCCGTAAGCCGCGGCAGGTCTTCACCCGCGAGGTCCTGCTCGAACAGGTGTGGGGCTATCGGCACGCGGCCGACACCCGGCTGGTCAATGTCCACGTCCAGCGGCTGCGGTCGAAGATCGAACGCGATCCGGAGAATCCCCGCATCGTGCTGACCGTGCGCGGCGTCGGCTACAAGGCCGGGTCCCCGTAGTTCCGTGATGACCGCCCTTGCACGCGTCCGCGCCGTCGTTGGGCCACCGGCGGCCTGGTTGCGCTCCCGGTGGCGGCACTCGCTGCAGGTGCGGGTGGCAGCCACGACCGCGCTGGTCTCCGGCATCGTCGTCCTGATCATCGGCATCGTGCTGCTCGGGCAGATCAGCGCCGGTCTGCTCGACGCCAAACGGCACGCGGCACTGGCCGAGGCCGACGACGGGCTCCGGGTGTCGACCGCTCAGATGTCGGTGATCACCGCGTCCGGCGCGGACACGGTCCGCAACGCGCTGAACAACCTGGTCGCCAACCTCTCCGGCAAGGGCAGCAACGCGGGCCTGTTCGACGTCGTGATCCTGCCCCAGGCCGTAGGGCAGGAGCCGGTCGTCTCCGGCAACGTCGACCCGACGACGGTCCCCGACCGGCTGCGCCGGTTGGTCTCCCAGTCCAAGCAGAGCTATGAATTCGGCCCGATCCGGCACGAGGGCGGTCAGTCCAGCCCGGGTCTGATCATCGGTGAGCCGGTGACCAGCCCGGTGGGCACCTTCGGGCTCTACTACCTCTTTCCGCTGCAGACCGAGCAGCGCACGCTCGCGCTGGTGCAGCGGACCGTCGTCGTCGCCGGCCTGGTCCTCGTGCTGCTGGTCGCCGCGATCGCCGTGCTGGTGACCCGGCAGGTGGTCCGGCCGGTGCGGTCGGCCGCCGCCACCGCCGAGCGGCTGTCGGCCGGTCACCTGGCCGAACGGATGCCGGTGCGCGGGGAGGACGACCTGGCCCGGCTCGCCACGTCGTTCAACCACATGGCGCAGAGCCTGCAGCAGCAGATCACCCAGCTCGAGGACCTGTCCCGGCTGCAGCGACGGTTCACCAGTGACGTGTCGCACGAACTGCGGACGCCGCTGACCACCGTGCGGATGGCCGCCGACCTGCTCTACGCCGCCCGCGACGGATTCCCGACCGGGGTGGCCCGCTCGGCCGAGCTCCTGCAGGCCGAGCTCGACCGGTTCGAGGCACTGCTCGTCGACCTGCTGGAGATCAGCCGGCACGACGCCCGCGCGGTCGAGCTCGACGCCGAGCCGGTGGACCTGCGGCTCCTCGTCGACCGGGCGGTCGACGGCGTCGCCCCGATCGCCGCCCGGGCCGGGAGCGACCTCGTGGTCCGGACGCCCAACGCCCCGGTGGTCGCCGAGATCGACCCCCGGCGGATCGAGCGGATCCTGCGCAACCTGCTCGGCAACGCGCTGGAGCACGGGGACGGGCTACCGGTCGAGGTGGCGCTCGCCGGAAACGCCGACGCCGTCGCCGTGACCGTGCGCGACCACGGCGTCGGCCTGACCCAGAGCGAGGCCGCGCTGGTCTTCAACCGGTTCTGGCGGGCCGACCCCTCCCGCAACCGGCGTACCGGCGGCACCGGGCTCGGGCTCGCCATCAGCCTCGAGGACGCCCGGCTGCACAACGGGTGGCTCAACGTGTGGGGCCGCTCCGGGCACGGGGCGCAGTTCCGGCTGACCGTCCCGACCCGGGCCGGCGACGTACTGAGCTGGTCGCCGCTTCCGCTCGAACCGCCGGACGCCCGGGCGTTGGCGGCCGACGACGGGACGGTCGCCGACGATCCCGCGGTCGCCGAGCACCCGCCCGGCGCAGCGGGCGGGCCGTCACCGACCGACGCGACGCGGGTGGCGGGGCAGTCATGAGGGCCTCCCGGGTGTGCCTGGCGCTGTGTTCGGCGGTCGCCGTACTCGTGGTCACCGCCTGCGCGAGTGTCCCGGAGACCTCCGCGCCGATCAGCGTGCGCAAGGTGCACGCGGGCCTCGCGCTCGAGCAGGGGCCGAATGTGCGTTCGGTACCCAGTCCGCCCCGGCGGGGCATGGGCCCCAGCGAGATCGTGCAGGGCTTCCTCGACGCCACCTCCGGCGGCGATCCCCAGCACGACGTCGCCCGCAAATACCTCACGCCGCGCGCGGCGACGTCCTGGGATGACGGCGCCGGCGCCACCGTCTACGACGGCAACCAGGTCTACGTCAACCCGTCCCGGGACGGCAGCAGGGTCGCGCTGTCGGTGCGCCGGGTGGCCACGGTGGGCACCGACGGTTCCTACACCGCGGAGCCGGGTCGGTTGCGGCTGACGCTCTCGTTACGCAAGATCGACGGTCAGTGGCGGGTCGGCAGCCCGCCGCCCGGAGTGTTCGTCACCTCCAGCGACTTCGCCCGCAACTACCAGCGGGTCAACCTCTACTTCCTCGGCCCGCAGCACGACGTCGTCGTTCCCGACCCGCGCTACTTCTCGGTGCCGGCCGGCTCGCTGGCCAACCGGATGGTGGCGGCCCTGCTCGCCGGCCCGTCGTCCTGGCTGTCGCCCGCGGTCCGCACCGCAGTGCCGTCCGGGGTCACCCTGCGCCGCAACATCGTCCAGTCGTCGCCGGTGATCACGGTGGACCTGTCCGGGCTCGGGTCGATGACGTCGGGCCAGCTCATGGGAATGTCGGCCCAGATCGTGTGGACGCTTGACCAGCTCAATTCCGACCCGGTGCAGATCCTCGCCGACGGCCAGCCGCTGACCGTTCCCGGCGTCGGGATCGAACAGCAACAGTCGGACTGGCAGAGCTTCGACCCGGACGCGCTGCCGACGAGTGCCTCCGCCTACTTCCTCGCCGACGGTGCGGTCTGGACGCAGGACGGGCGGATCGACGGCCCGGCCGGGACCGGCGCCTACGGCCTGTCCTCGGTCGCCGTCGGGTTGAACCGCGGGATGCTCGCCGGGGTCAACATCCGCACCGGCAGCGAGCACCTCTTCGTCGGCCCGCTCGGCGGGTCACTGACCGATCGACTGCATGCCACGACGCTCACCCCACCCACCTGGGAGCGGGACTCCAGCGCGGTCTGGACAGTGCGCGACGGGGTCGACCTCGTCAGCGTCCCGGTCCACGGCGCCGCGCAGGTCGTGGCCGCGCCCGAGCTCGCCCGTTACGCCCCGATCACCCAACTGCAGTTGTCGCGGGACGGCACCCGGGTCGCCCTCATCGGCCGCGGCCGGCTCTACGTCGGCCGGGTGTCGACGCAGTCCGGTACGACGACGGTCGACGGCCTACGACCGGCCGGAGCCGACCTCTCCGAGGCGACGGACGTGTCCTGGGCGTCGGCCACCGAGCTCGCGGCGCTGGCCCCCAACGCGAGTTCGGCCCGGGTGCCGTGGCAGATCCAGATGGACGGCTCCGCCGAGGCCGCCCAGAGCACCGCCGGGCTGCCCGGCCCGCCGACGGCGGTCGCGGCCGCCCCCGAGCACCTCACGTTGGTCTCCTCCGCCGGCAGTATGTGGCTCCTGGCCGACCGGTCCTGGAACCAGCTGCTGCGCAACAACCAGCTGATCTACGCGGTGGCGCCGACCTATCCGGGGTGAGGGTGCCGTCCTTGTCCACAGATCCGGGCGGGTCATCGCGGCCCGGGCGTTCGGGCAGCCACGATCGGGTGCGTGCTCGCCGACCTGCTCGACCTCGTCTTTCCGGTCGGCTGCGGCGGCTGCGGGCGGCCGGGCCCGGCGTGGTGCGGGTCGTGCGCCGGCCTGCTCGACCGCCCGATGCCGCACCGGCCGCGCCCGAGCCCGCCGGGGATGCCGCCGCTGTGGGTGGCTGGTCGCTACGAGGGTGAGGTCCGGTCCGCGCTGCTCGCCTACAAGGAGCGCGGCCGCCGGGAGCTGGCCGGCCCGTTCGGCGCCGCACTAGCCGGGGCGGTGCGCCGAACCTGCCCGACCGGACCAGGCGGCACGGAACTGGTCCTGATCCCGGTGCCGTCCCGCCGGTCGGTGGCGCGGGCCCGGGGCGGTGATCACGTACGGCGACTGGCGCGTCACGCCGCGACGGCGCTATCGGTCGACGGGCTCGCGGTCGTGGTCGTCACCGCTCTCCGGGTGCGGGGCAGACCGCGTGATTCGGCCGGGTTGTCGGCCGCGGCCCGCTCGGCCAACCTCGCCGGCGTCCTCACTGTGGCATCGGGCACCGCCGCGTGCAGCGGGCGCACCGTCGTCGTCGTCGACGATCTGGTCACCACCGGCGCGACACTCGTCGAAGCCGCGCGCGCTCTGCGCGACGCGAAGATCGACATCACTGCTTGCGCTGCGGTTGCCGCGACGCCCCGTCGACCACAATCCTTGCGCCGGGACCGGCAAAGGGTGTCCGGCGAGCCGCAACCCGACTAGCGTCGGAGATGACGAAGGACACCGGAAGGGAGCCGATTCTCCGACAGGAACGCCCCGGCGTCGCCGGGGGAGATCAGTACCGGGAGGTCTGTGTGGACATTGTCGTGAGGGGCCGAAACGTCGAGGTTCCAGAGCATTATCGGCAGTTTGTCGCGGAGAAGCTGGGCCGGATCGAACGCTATGACCACAAGGTGATCCGGGTCGACGTCGAACTCCAGCACGAACGCAATCCACGCCAGTCCAGTGCGTGCCAGAACGTCCAGATCACCTGCAAATCGCGCGGCCCGGTCGTCCGCTCCGAGGCCTGCGCCCACGACTTCTATTCCGCTCTCGAGGCCGCGGTGAGCAAGCTCGAGGCACGTCTGCGCCGCGCGGCCGACCGCCGCCGGGTGCACTACGGTCACCACCGGCCACCCTCGGTGTCCGACGCGGTCGATCGGGTCGACGCGGCGCCGGCCGAGGTGCTCGACGCCACCAGCGCCGCCATGGTCGGAGCGAACGCCGAGGCGGCGGACCGGCCCGCCGGCGACGAAGCCGATGCCGTCGATGGCGACTTCGGCGATGGCGACCAGGACGACGGCTCGCCCGGCCGGATCGTCCGTCAGAAGCAGCACAGCGCGGCGCCGATGACCGTCGACCAGGCCCTGTTCGCGATGGAACTCGTCGGGCACGACTTCTATCTCTTCGCCGACGCGACGACCGGTCTCGCCAGCGTCGTCTATCGCCGTAAGGGCTTCGCGTACGGCGTCATCCGGCTCACCGACACCATGGCTGCGCCGGTCAACGGCGCGGCGCCCCAGGCGGCCGTCGCGGCCGCCGAGTACGCCGTACGCTCCTCGTAGCGTCCGTTCGGGGGACCGGGCCCGGGGTCACCCACGCGCCGCAGGGGCCCGTGGGTTGCCTCGGAGCCGGGGGTCGGCGCCTACCATGGGACGAGCCGACCTCTGAGGAGTGGGAAGTCACACCGTGGTACTTGCGAAGATCCTGCGTGCCGGCGAGGGCAAGCTGCTACGGCGGCTGGCCCGCATCTCCGAGCACGTCAATTCCCTCGAGCCCGACTACGTCGACCTGACCGACGAGGAGCTGCGGGAGCAGACCGACCAGTTCCGGGCCCGCTTCGCCGAGGGCGAGACCCTCGACGAGCTGCTGCCCGAGGCCTTCGCGGTGGTCCGGGAGGCCAGCAAGCGCACCCTCGGCCAACGGCACTTCGACGTCCAGATCATGGGCGGTGCCGCGCTGCACCTCGGAAACGTCGCCGAGATGAAGACCGGCGAGGGCAAGACGCTGGTGTCCACCCTCCCGGTCTACCTCAACGCGCTGGCCGGCAAGGGCGTGCACCTGGTCACGACCAACGACTACCTCGCCAAGCGCGACTCCGAGTGGATGGGCCGGGTGCACCGGTTCCTCGGGCTCACGGTCGGCGTCATTCTCGCCAACGAGACCCCCGAACACCGGCTCACGCAGTACAACTGCGACATCACCTACGGCACCAACAACGAGTTCGGCTTCGACTACCTGCGCGACAACATGGCCTGGGACGCCTCGGAGCTGGTGCAGCGCGGCCACAACTTCGCGGTGGTCGACGAGGTCGACTCGATCCTGATCGACGAGGCCCGGACCCCGCTGATCATCAGCGGCCCGGCCGAGCAGAGCGCCCGCTGGTACACCGAGTTCGCCCGGATCGCCCCGATGCTCACCCGCGACATCGACTACGAGGTCGAAGAGGGCAAGCGGACCGTCGCGATCAGCGAGGCCGGCGTGGAGAAGGTCGAGGACCAGCTCGGCATCGACAACCTCTACGAGGCGGTCAACACCCCGCTCGTCGGTTACCTCAACAACGCGCTGAAGGCGAAGGAGCTCTACAAGCGGGACCGGGACTACGTCGTGGCGAGCGGCGAGGTGCTGATCGTCGACGAGTTCACCGGCCGCGTGCTGCAGGGCCGCCGCTACAACGAGGGGATGCACCAGGCCATCGAGGCCAAGGAGGGGGTGGAGATCAAGGAGGAGAATCAGACCCTCGCGACGATCACCCTCCAGAACTACTTCCGGCTCTACGACAAGCTCGCCGGGATGACCGGTACGGCGATGACCGAGGCCGCCGAGCTGCAGCAGACCTACAAGCTCGGGGTCATCCCGATCCCCACCAACATGCCGATGGTCCGGGCCGACGAGACCGACGTCGTCTACAAGAGCGAAGAGGCCAAGTTCGACGCCGTCGTCGACGACATCGCCAAGCGCAACGCCGCCGGCCAGCCGATGCTCGTCGGCACGGCGAGCGTGGAGAAGTCCGAGTTGCTCTCCGGGCTGCTGGTACGCCGCGGCATCCCGCACGAGGTGCTCAACGCGAAGTTCCACGAGAAGGAAGCGGCGATCGTCGCGCAGGCCGGCCGCAAGGGATCGGTCACCGTGGCGACCAACATGGCCGGTCGCGGCACCGACATCATGCTCGGCGGAAACCCGGAGTTCGCCGCCGACCTCCAGCTGCGCCAGCGGGGGATCACCCCGGCGGAGAGCCCGGAGGAGTACGAGGCCGCCTGGCCGGCCGCGCTGGAGAAGTCGTCGGCGGCGACCGCCAACGAGCACGACGAGGTCGTCGAGCTCGGCGGCCTCTACGTACTCGGCACCGAGCGGCACGAGTCCCGGCGTATCGACAACCAGCTGCGAGGCCGGTCCGGGCGCCAGGGCGACCCCGGCGAGTCCCGGTTCTACCTGTCACTCGGCGACGACCTGATGCGCCGCTTCAACGCCACGACCGTCGAAGCGATCATGACCCGCCTCAACATCCCCGATGACCAGCCGATCGAGGCCAAGATGGTCAGCCGGGCGATCCGCTCGGCGCAGACCCAGGTCGAGCAGCAGAACTTCGAGATCCGCAAGAACGTCCTGAAGTACGACGAGGTCATGAACCGCCAGCGTGAGGTCATCTACGCCGAGCGCCGCCGGGTCCTCAACGGAGCCGACCTGCACGAGCAGGTGCAACACATGATCGACGACGTCGTGACCGCCTACATCTCCGGAGCGACGGCCGAGGGTTACCCCGAGGACTGGGATCTCGACCAGCTCTGGACCGCGTTGAAGACGCTCTATCCCGCCACGGTCACCGTCGACGACGTCGTCGTGCAGGCCGGCGGCGAGCTGAGCGGGCTCTCCGTCGAGTTGCTGCTCGAGGAGGTCAAGGCCGACGCGCACGCGGCGTACGACGCCCGCGAGGAAACGCTCGGCTCAGAGGTCATGCGCGAGCTCGAGCGCAAGGTCGTGCTGTCCGTGCTGGACCGCAAGTGGCGCGAGCACCTCTACGAGATGGACTACATGCAGGAGGGCATCGGCCTGCGGGCGATGGCCCAACGCGACCCGCTGGTGGAGTACAAGCGCGAGGGCTTCGAGATGTTCTCCGCGATGCTCGACGGGATCAAGGAAGAGTCGGTCGGCTACCTGTTCAACGTCGACGTGCAGGTCGATCCCCAGCAGGTGTCCGACCCGTCCGAGGCCGGCGTCACCGTGATCGCGAACAACGAGCCGACCGGCGAGATCTCGGGTGCGACCGCGACCGCCAAGCCGGACCCGTCCGTCGACGGGAACGGTGCCGCCGGTCGCGGTGCCCACCGCGATCCCGAGCCGGTCTCCGCCGGTCCGGCGATCAGCGCCAAGGGGCTCGCGGCGCCCGGTGCGCGGGCGGACGGGCTGCAGTATTCGGCGCCGACGCTCGACAGCGAGCAGGCGGAGCAGGAGGCCGAGTCGGCCAACACCACCACCGTCACCGGCAGCGGACCGTCCCGCAACGCGCCGTGCCCCTGCGGGTCGGGCAAGAAGTACAAGCGCTGTCACGGGGCACCGACGGCGGGCTGACCGCGGCGGCCAGCCCAGTTGGTCAGGCCAGTTGGTCGGCCCAATTGGTCAGCCCAGCTGTAACGCGACGCAGCGCCACCGCCCGTCCACGCCTTCGAGCCGGGCGGCCGCGGCGCGGGCCCGATCCCCGTGCCGGATGACCGCGCACACCTCGGCCACTCCGTCCGCGGGTTCGCTGACGTGCACGGAGAGCACGGTCGGGGTGGCTGATGCGGCGTCGTTCCGGCGGGAGCGCAGGGCGCGGGACAGGTCCGCGAACACGGCCGGGCTGGTCCATTGCTGGAGTTGGGTGGCCGGGCGCCGGCCGGCCAGCGCCTCGACCGAGGCCTGCAGGAAGCGATGGGCCACCGGTCGCGGATCGGGCAGGTCCTTACGCCGGGTCGGCTGCGGACCCCAGAACTGCTGCCCGAGCCGGGTCCGGCGCGGAGCCGCCTCGGCGACCGGGCGTTGCGGCGACGGCAGGTCGTCGAACGGCAATGGCTGGGGACCTGAGAGCAGCGTGAGATGCGGTCGGTCGTCGTCGTCGAGCGGATCGTAGGGCGGCTCGAGCGCCGGCACGGGTCGCACCCGCGGCCCGATCGTCGGCCGCGGGGCACCCGGGACTAGGTCGGCGGGCTCCGCGGCGGAGATCTCGGTGAACGCGGCGACCGTCATCGCTGCTCCATTCGGTCGGGTCGGTGCGGCTCGGGGGACAGCAGCCGCTGGCCGGGGTGGATCAGGTCCGGATCCGGCCCGATGACGCTGCGGTTCGCGGCGTACCAGCGCTGCCATTCGGCGGCGATCTGGGCGTTCGTCGCGCCCGGGCCCAGTTGGGTGGCGGCGAGGTCCCACAGACACTCGCCGGGAGCAACGGTCACCGTGCGGCGGGCCGGCGCCGCGGCGGTCGCCGGTCCGACCGGCCAGTCGACGTCGATGCGGGCGGTGGCCCGGCCCGGCAGCGCGAGGCTGGACGAGACGGTGACGGCCCGGTCCGGGCGGCCGCCCGGCACGTGCCCCGAGTCGGCCGCCGCCGACGCGCCGCCGGTCGCGACGGACAGCCCGAGGGCGAGCACGGTCGCCTGGCGCAGGGTCGCCGGGACCAGGCGGCCGGAGACCGCCCGCGCGATCGTCCCGAGGAGTCCCGGAAGAGAACCCGCCGCGGTGGCCGAGACCGCGAGGAGCAGCCAGCCGAGGATCAGCCAGCAGGTCACCGCGACGAGGGTGATCGCGGCCCGATCGGGTCCGACCCGGTCGAGGTAACCCTGCGGGTGGGCCAGCATCGGCCCGAGCGTGCGCGGGTCCGGGCTCACCCACGCCACCAGGAGCACGAGCCCCGCGAGGAGCACACCCGCACCGGTCGTCCGCGCCCATCGCGTCATGGCCACCTACCTTCGTTTGCGTGCGTTTGCTTTGTATAGCCTCCATGTACCTGCGGTCAAGGGGAGTAGATTTTCGGTGGAGTACGTCGTCGCGGGTCGACATACTCGGGCGATGCAGCGTCGGGAGATCGTGGTGCCGCGACCGGATTGCGAGCTCGCCGGGAGCATCTGGCTCCCGGACCGGGAGCCCGAGGCGCCGCTGGTCGTCATGCATCCGGGCTCCGGCCCCAGCGACCGCGACAACGACACGCTCTTCCCGCCGATCCGGGAGCGGTTTCTCGCCACCGGGTGGGCGGTGGCGTCGTTCGACAAGCGGGGGGTCGGCGGCTCGACCGGGGCGTGGACCGACGCCGACATCGTGGGCCAGGCGCAGGACGCGGTGGCCTGCGTCGCGGCCTGCCGGGGCGCGATCGGGGCATCGTCGGCCGGACTGTTCGGGCACAGCCAGGGTGGCTGGGTCGTGCTGGAGGCCGCGGCGCGCGGCGCGGCGGTGGGCTTCGTGATCACCAACTCCGGGCCCGGTGTCAGCCCGCGCGAGCAGGAGATGTTCGCCACCCGCCAGGGGCTGCAGGGCCGCAGCGCCGCCGACGTCGACACCGGGCTCGCCGCCATGACGGAGCTGTTCGACCTCGCGGCGGCCCGGACACCGTGGCCGCAGGTAGCGGCGTGGATGGCCGATTCCGCCCGGGCCGAAGCGATGCGGATCCTGGCCGACATCGGCGCATTCGTGCCCGCCGACGCCGCGCTGTGGGGGTTGACCGCCGCCCTGATCGACCACGACCCGCGCGCGGCGATGCGACTGCTGACCGTGCCGATCCTCACCGTCTTCGGCGCGAACGACACGGCGGTCCCGGTCGAGGCCAGCGTGGACTCCTACCGGCGCCACGTCCGCCCGGACCTGCTCACCGTGGCCGTGCTCGAGGGCGGCGACCATCGACTCGAGACGCCGGACGCCACCGGCTTCGCCCCGGGCTACCTGAGCCTGCTCGCCGACTACGTGGGTAGCCGTTCGCGGCAGCCGTCGCCGAGCTAGGCCGGCTCGTGCGATGGGAGCGGCTCTTCGCCGACCTCGAGGCGCAGGCCGCGGCGGCCGATGCCGCGGAGCTGGCGGGCGAGGTGGTCGAACGCACCCGCACCGAGGTGGCCGCGCTGCGACTCGTCGACCGGCTGCGCGCCGCCGTCGGGCATCCGGTGCGGTTGTCCTGCCGGGGCGGTGAGCAGGTGGTCGGCGTCCTGGAGCGGACCGGCCCGGACTGGGCGCTGGTGGCGGAGCGGCCGGACCGCGAGGCGCTGGTGCCGCTCGCGGCGGTGACCAGCATCGCCGGGCTTGACGCCCTGTCCGCCATACCCGGCAGCGAGGGCCGGGTCGCGGCCCGCCTCGGTCTCGCCTATGCGCTGCGTGGTGTCGCCCGCGACCGGTCCAGCACGGTCGTCACCCTCGTCGACGCGACCCGGATCGCGGGAACCCTCGACCGGGTGGGCGCGGACTTCGTCGAGATCGCGGAGCACGCGGCCGGCGAGGCGCGCCGGGCCCGGGCGGTGCGGCAGGTGCGCACGGTCCCCATGGCCGCCCTCGCGGTGGTCCGGGCGTCGTGATCAGTCCTGGGGCACCGGATCAGTCCTGGGGAACCGGCTCGTCGCGGCCGAGCGGGTGCCCCTGGACGAAATCCCGCGTCTCGGTGTACATCCGGGCGATGTAGGACTCGAGCTGATCGCGCTCGACCCGCCACTGGCCGCGGCCCCCGATCTTGATCGCGGGCAAATCGCCGCTGCGCACCAGCGCGTAGGTCTGCGACGCGGAGATGTTGAGCACCTCGGCGACGTCGCTGAGGGTGAGAAACCGGTCAACGGGCATCGCGAACAGTGTGGCACCTGCGCCGCTGCCGCTGCCGACGCCGTCCACAGCCGCCTGTGGACACCGAATGGTGTCCCCGGCCGGCGTTTGGCACCATCACCCAGTCAGTGGCGGAGGCGGCACCACCGGCGTCCTCGACTCCGACGTGTTGGGAGAGACCGTGCCGGAACCACGATCGCCGGCCGCGCGCCGTCTCCGCACCCCGTCCTGGGTGAACCTCCGGATGCTGATCGGGGTGCTCCTCGTCCTCGTCGCGGTCGCCGTCGGGGCCCGGGTGGTTGCCGGCGCCGACAAGTCGGTCACGATCTGGGGCCTCTCCCACGACGTCGCGTCGGGAACGGCACTGACCGCCGGGGACCTGCGTCCGGTGCGGGTCCGGCTCTACGCCGACGCCCCGCGTTACCTGTCCACGGCGGTCTCCCCGGCGGGTCAGGTCACCAACCGGGATCTGAGTGGCGGCGACTTCCTGCCGCGGTCGGCGCTCGGTCCGGTGCCGGACGGTGTGCTGGTCCCGCTCCCGGTCGACCCGAGCGTTCTGCCGCCGGGGCTGTCCCGCGGTGACCGTATCGACGTCTACGCCGGCCCCGCGTCCGCCGGTGATCCGCACGGAACGACCCGCCCGGTGCTGCAGGGAGCACCGGTGCAGGCCGTCTCCGGCGGCCGGTCGGGCCTGTCGGCCGGGAGCGACAAGGTGCAACTGACGGTGCGGGTGCACCGCGACCAGGAGTCGGCCCTGATCGCCGCGGTCGCCGGGAGCACCCTCTACGTCACCCAGCATGTGGGCGGGTCGGGCCGGTGAGCGTCCCGGTCCTGACCGCGGTCACCGGCGCCCGCTGGGAGGCGGATCTGGTCGGGGAGCTCGACCGCGCCGACTACGGCGTCTCGGTGGTCCGGCGCTGTGTCGACCTCGCCGACCTGCTCGCCGCGGCCGCCGCGGGCACCGCCCGGGCCGCACTGCTCGCGGCCGACCTGCGTCGCCTCGACCGCGATGCGGTGACCCGGCTCGCCGCGGCAGGGGTGGCGGTGGTGGGGCTGGTCAACCCCGGTGACGAGGTGGCCGAGAGCCGGCTCGCCGCGCTCGGCGTACCGGCGGTGCTGGCGGCTGACGCGGGTGCTGCTGCGATCTCCGCGGCGGTGCTGTCGGCGGTGGCCGGGCTCGGCACCGAGGCCGCCCGCCGGGTGGTCTCCGATCCGCATGGCGCGGCGCCGCACCTGGGGACCCCGGGTGTCGCGTCGCCGGCGCCGGGCGGCGACGGCACGGTCGTCGCCGTCTGGGGCCCGACCGGTGCGCCGGGACGCACCACCGTCGCCGTCGGGCTCGCCGACGAGGCGGCCCGGCTCGGCGTACCGACCCTGCTCGTCGACGGCGACGTCTACGGCGGGGTGGTCGCCCAGGTCCTCGGCCTGCTCGACGAATCGCCCGGGTTGGCCGCCGCCGCCCGCCACGCCGCCGCCGGCACCCTCGACGTCACCTCGCTCGCCGATCTCGCGCTCGCCGTCGGCCCGTCGTTGCGGGTCCTGACCGGCATCGCCCGGGCCGACCGGTGGCCGGAGCTTCGGCCCGGCTCGATCGAGGCGGTGCTCGACGTCGCCCGCAGCCTGGTGCCGTTCACCGTCGTCGACTGCGGCTTCTGTGTGGAGCAGGACGAGGAGATCGCCTACGACACGATGGCCCCGCGACGCAACGGCGCGACGATTGCGGCGCTGGCCGCGGCGGACGTGGTGCTCTGCGTCGGCGGAGCCGACCCGGTCGGGCTGGCGCGCCTGGTGCGCTGCCTCGGCGAGCTCGCCGACGTGCTTCCCGACCTGACCCCGCGGGTCGTCGTCAACCGGGTCCGGAAGGCGGCGATACCGGGTGATCCGCGGCGCGAGATCGGTGCCGCCCTGCAGCGCCATACCGGCGTCGGCGAACCGGTCTTCCTCCCCGCCGACGCCGCGGCGGTCGATTCCGCGCTCGGTCTCGGCAAGACGCTGGCAGAGGTCGCCCCGAGGAGTCGGCTGCGGCGTGGGCTGGTCGACCTCGCCCGGACGCTCGCCGTGGCCTGACGGTTCGCCGCGTATCGCCGGGCTCGCATGCCGGCAGGTCCGACGTGGCAGCATGAAAGGGTCAGGCCCGCGCCAGGGAGGTGCTGCCGAGGTGGCCGATCGGTTGAGCGCACTGGACGTCTCGTTCCTCTACGCCGAGGAACCGACGACGCCGATGCACGTGGGCGGGGTCGCGGTGTTCGAGCCGCCCTCCCGCGGCTTCGACTACGACCACCTCGTCCGGTTGATCGAACGTCGGATCGCGCTGGTGCCCCGGTACCGGCAGAAGGTGGTCGGCGTACCCGGTCATCTGGGCAACCCCGTGTGGGTCGACGATTCCGGCTTCGACATCGGCTACCACGTACGGCGCAGTGCGCTGCCCCGGCCGGGCTCCGACCTGCAGTTGGCCGAACTCGTGTCGCGGCTGATGTCGCGTCCGCTGGACCGCAGCCGGCCGCTCTGGGAGATGTACTGCGTCGAAGGTGTGCACGACGGCCGGATCGCCCTCATCAGCAAGACCCACCACGCCATGGTCGACGGCGTCAGCGCGGTCGATCTGACGCAGGTGATCCTCGACCCGACGCCGCAGCCGCGTGAGGTGCCGGAAGAGCTGTGGATGCCGCGGCCGGCGCCCGGACCGGTCGAACTCGTCCTCGACGCCGTCGCCGACCTCGCCGGCCGGCCGTCCGCCGCGCTGGACACCGTGCGGATGGGCATCCGTGACGTGCAACACACCGCCGAGACGATCCTCGGCGCGATCGGGGGACTCGCGGCCGCCGCCCGCACCGCCGCGCGTCCGGCGCAGGACAGCCCGTTCAACGTCCCGATCGGCGCGCAGCGCCGGTTCGCGGTCGCCCGCACCGAGCTCGACGACTACAAGCGGGTCCGCAAGCAGCACGGCGGCACCGTCAACGATGTCGTGCTCGCCACGGTGGCGGGGGCGTTGCGGGGATTCCTGATGACCCGCGGTGAGCCGGTGACGAGCGCCTCGGAGATCCGGGCGATGGTTCCGGTGTCGGTGCGCACCGACACCGGCCAGGGCGCGACGGGCAACCGGATCCTGTCGTACTTCGTCGATCTCCCGGTGGGGGAGCCCGACCCGCTCGTCCGGTTGTCCCGGGTGAGCTACGCGATGAAGGCGCACAAGGAAGCCGGCCAGTCGGTGGGCGCCGACGCGTTGATCCGGTTGTCCGGATTCGCCCCGCCGACCTTGCACGCGATGGGCGCCCGGGCCGCGAGCAGCCTGTCGCGCCGGCTGTTCAACGTCGTCGTAACCAACGTCCCCGGCCCGCAGATGCCCCTGTACGCCGGTGGTGCCAGGATGCTCGAGGTGTTCCCCGTCGTCCCGCTGGCCAAGGGTCAGGCCGTGTCGATCGGGCTCACGTCCTACGACGGCGGCGTCTACTACGGGCTCAACGCCGACCGCGACGCGATGAGCGACGTCGGCATCCTCGCGTCGCTGATCGAGGAGTCCCTGGCCGAACTGGTGGGTCTGCTCCCGTGAGTGAAGGGGCGAGCCGCCGGGGCCTGGTGCTCGGCGCCGGCGGCGTGTTGGGCTTCACCTGGACGGTCGCGGCGTTGCACGCCTTCGAACAGTTCGTCGGCGTCGACGCGCGCAGCGTCGAGATCTGCGTCGGGACCTCCGCCGGCTCGGTCGCGGCCGCGCTGCTGAGCCACGGGGTGTCGGTCGACGCCATGCTCCGCCATCAGCGCGGGGCCTCCCGGTCCGACGACCCGTTCATCAGCTGGGACTACGACGGCGACTCCGGTGGGTCGTTGCCGCCGCGGCCCGGGTTCGCGCTCGGGTCGCCGCGGCTCATCACGCAGGTGGTGCGGCACCCGCGCCGGATCCCGGCCGCCGCGGCGTTGTCCGGCCTGCTGCCGCGGGGACGGGGCACGCTCGAGCCGGTCCGCCGGATGGTCGACGATCTGGCCGGCGACGGCCCGTGGCCGCGGCAGCCGCGCCCGTGGATCGTCGCCTTCGACTACGACGCCGGCCGCCGGGTGGCGTTCGGCCGGGACGGCGCGCCGGTCTCGCCGCTCGCCGACGCGGTCACCGCCTCCTGCGCCATCCCCGGCTGGTACGCGCCGGTGGCGATCGACGACCGGCGCTACATCGACGGCGGGGTGTGTTCGCCCACCTCGCTCGATCTGCTGGCCGGTCTGGGCCTCGACGAGGTGGTCGTTCTCGCGCCGCTGATCTCGTTCGCCTTCGACCGGCCACGGTCGGCGGTGGCCCGGGTCGAACGCGGCTGGCGGCGCGGGCAGACCCGCCGGCTGCTGCACGAGGCGGAGAAGGTGCGCGCCGCCGGCACCGAGGTGACGATGCTCGGCCCCGGCCCGGAGGACCTCACGGCGATCGGATCCAACCTGATGAACCCGAAACGACGCGGCCAGGTGCTCGACACCGCCCTGCGCACCTGCTTTGCGGCGCTGACCGCCCTACCGGCGGAGGCGCGCCGGTGAGGGTCTACCTCCCCGCGACGGTGCCTGCCCTGCGCGCGCTGCTGGACAGCGGAACGATGGGATCCGCGCCGCTGACGGCGTTTGCGGTCACCCCGGCGCTGCGCGAGTGGTACGTCGACGAGGACGCCGAGTCGCTCGAATACGCCGCGCTGCTCGCCGCCGCTCGGGCCGCGTTGCGGCTGCTCGACGACGACCCGGCCGCGCCCCGCCGCCGCGTGGTCGTCGTGGCGGACGTTCCCGACGCGGACGTCACGCCCCGACCGGATCTGGACCGGGCCGTGGTGCGGCTCGGTCAGCCGGTCGTCATGGATCAGGTCGTCGCCGCCCACCTCGACGACGCCGCGGCGGAGGACACCGTGGCGAAGGCCGCGCGGTCGGTCCTCGACGCCGACCTCGGCAGCGCCGATGCGCAGTTCGTGGTGGACGGCGCCGAGGGCTACGACCTGGGGTGGTACGCCACCCAGGAACTTGGTCCGCTGGTCGAACTACTCTGATCTACCAGGTCCGTCGTCGTACCGGGGAGCACGCCATGGATGCCGTCACCGTCCCACCCACGCCGGTCAACGAGCCGATCCGCAGCTATCCACCGGGCAGCGGTGACCGCGCCCAGATCGAGGCCCGGCTCAAGGAGATGGGCCACGAGCAGGTCGAGCTGACGATGACGATCGGCGGGCAGCAGCGGCCCGGCGGCGGCGCTCCCGTCGCCGTGGTGCAGCCGCACCGGCATGCCGGTGTGCTCGGCACCCTGCACAACGCCACCCCGCAGGACGTGCGCGACGCGGTCGTCGCGGCGAAGGCCGCCGCCCCGGCCTGGCGGGCGATGCCGTTCGACGAGCGGGCCGCCGTACTGCTGCGGGCCGCGGACCTGCTCGCCGGCCCGTGGCGCGACACGATCAATGCGGCGACGATGCTCGGGCAGAGCAAGTCCGTCTTTCAGGCCGAGATCGACGCGGTCGCCGAGATGGCCGACTTCTTCCGCTTCAACGTGCATTTTGCGCGCCGCATCCTCGCCGAGCAGCCGCAGTCGGCGGCGGGGACGTGGAACCGCTTCGACCACCGGCCGCTCGAAGGGTTCGTGCTGGCGATCACCCCGTTCAACTTCACCTCGATCGCCGGCAACCTGCCGACGGCACCCGCGCTGATGGGGGTGCCGGTGCTGTGGAAGCCCTCGCCGACGCAGCAACTGGCGGCCCACTACACGATGCGGTTGCTGGAGGCGGCCGGTCTGCCGCCGGGCGTCATCAACATGGTGACCGGTGACGGGGCCGCGGTCAGCGACGTTGCGCTCGTCGACCCAGATCTCGCCGGCATCCATTTCACCGGCTCCACGGCGACGTTCCAGCACCTGTGGTCGACGGTCGGCACGAACATTGCGTCGTACCGCACCTATCCGCGGCTGGTCGGGGAGACGGGGGGCAAGGACTTCGTGATCGCCCACCCCTCCGCGCCGATCGCGCCGCTCACGACCGCGCTGGTGCGGGGTGCCTTCGAATACCAGGGGCAGAAGTGTTCAGCCGCGTCCCGGGCCTACGTCCCGCGGTCGCTGTGGGACTCCGGTCTGCGCGACGCACTTGCCGAGACGACCGACAGCCTGCGCTACGGCGACATCGCCGACTTCACCAACTTCGGCGGCGCGGTGATCGACCGGCGGGCGTTCGACAAGCATGCGGCGGTGCTCGATGCGGCGCGCACCGACCCGGCCTGCGAGATCCTGGCCGGCGGTTCGTACGACGACTCGGAGGGCTACTTCGTCGCTCCCACGGTCATCGTCTGCTCCGATCCCGACCACGAGATGTTCCGGCGGGAGTTCTTCGGGCCGATCCTGACGGTCTTCGTCTACGACGACGGCGACTGGTCGCGGGTGCTCGCCCAGGCCGCCGACGCCGCGCCGTACGCCCTGACCGGAGCGGTGTTCGCGACCGATCGGGCGGCGGTGCTGGAAGCGGAGACGGCGCTGCGCTTCTCGGCCGGCAACTTCTACGTCAACGACAAGCCCACCGGAGCGGTGGTCGGGCAGCAGCCGTTCGGCGGTGCCCGCGCGAGCGGCACCAACGACAAGGCCGGGTCGATCCTCAACCTGCTGCGCTGGGTCTCCCCGCGCACGATCAAGGAGACGTTCGTCCCGCCCACGGACCACCGCTACCCGCACATGGGCTGACGGGCCCACCTACTTATTCGGTAGGGCCGATGGGACGACGGAAGCCGTCGGCGTGCCGGCGGGCCGGTGCCCGCCCGGGCGGTTGGGTCGGCGTCGGTCGGTTCGGTGGCGGGGGGATCGGGCGCACGAGTCGTTCCCGTGCGGGTACGACGACCGTCTCGCCGTGGTGGATGATGGTCATCGGATTTCCGTCGCCGACCCGGTAGGTCGCCGACTCGTGGGTGACCTCGACCCGCAGCCGTTGCCCGCGCAGGTAGACGTTGAACGCGAGTCGGCTCAGGCCGTCCGGCAATCTCGGCGCGAACCGGATGGTGTCGCCCTTCTGCCGCATGCCACCGAGCCCGACGACGAGCGCGATCCACGCTCCGGCCAGCGACGCGATGTGCAGACCGTCCTGGGTGTTGTGCTCGAGGTCGTCGAGGTCGATGAGCGCCGCCTCACCGAGGTAGTCGTGCGCCAGGTCGAGATGGCCGACCTCCGCGGCCATCACCGCCTGGCAGCAGGCCGACAGCGACGAGTCGCGCACCGTCAGCCGCTCGTAGTAGGCGAAGTTGCGGGCCTTCTCTTCGTCGGTGAAGGCGTCGCCGCGCAGTTGCATCGCGAGGACCAGGTCGGCCTGCTTGACCACCTGCTTGCGATAGAGGTCGAAGTAGGGAAAATGCAGCAGCAGCGGGTACTGCTCGGGTTTGGTGTTGGCGAAGTCCCACTCCTGGTGCCGGGTGAAGCCCGCCGCCTGCGGGTGGACGCCGAGCGCTTCGTCGTAGGGGATCAGGGTCGCCTCGGCCGCGTCCCGCCACGAAGCCATCTCCTCGGCGTCGATACCGAGTTCCAACGCCTTTCCCGGGTGCCGGGCGGCGGCGTCGGCGGCCGCCCGCAGGTTCTGCTGCGCCATCAGGTTGGTGTAGACGTTGTTGTCGGCGATGGCGCTGTACTCATCGGGCCCGGTGACACCGTCGAGGCGGAACCGCCCCTGTGGGTCGTGGTGGCCGAGGGAGCGCCAGAGCCGCGCGGTCTGCGCGAGCAGCTCGACGCCGACGGACTCCTCGAAGTCGCGATCGGCGGTGGCGTCGACATAGCGGACCACGGCGTCGGCGATGTCGGCTCCGACGTGGAATGCCGCCGTACCCGCCGGCCAGTATCCGGAGCATTCCTCACCTCGGATGGTGCGCCACGGGAAGGCCGCTCCCTCCAACCCGAGCTGGCGGGCCCGTTCCAGTGCGAGCGGCAGGGTGGCGTGCCGCCAGCGCAGTGCGTGCGCCGCCGCGTCGGGAACGGTGAAGATGAGCACCGGCAGCACATAGGTCTCGGTGTCCCAGAAGCAGTGTCCGTCGTACCCGGGACCGGTGAGACCCTTCGCGGGGATCGACCTGCCCTCGGCACGCGCTCCCGCCTGCAGCACGTGGAACAACGCGAACCGGACGGCCTGCTGCACCTCCGCGTCGCCGTCGAGTTCGACGTCGGAGTGGTCCCAGAACTCGTCGAGGTAGGTGCGTTGCTCGGCGAGCAGTCCCTCCCACCCGGTCTGCCGGGCGCCGACGAGGGCCGCGCCGACCTGGTCGCGCACCCCGGGTAGCGAGCGGGTGGCCGACCAGCCGTAGGTGACGAACTTGATGATCCGCAGCTTCTGGCCGGGTTGCAGCGTCGTCGTCATCGTCACCCGGCCGACGTCGGGTGAGCTCTCGGACTCGACGTGTACGTCGGCCGGCTCGGTGACGATGTGGTCCATCGCGGCGGCCATCCGCAGTTCGCTGCGGGACGTGCGGTGGACCAGCTCCACCCGGGCGTTGCGCGCCCCGTGTTGCTCGGAACGTAATGGGGGAGCGAGGGTGGTGGACCGGCGTGGGTCGTTCCCGAACGACGGCAGCTGTTCGTTGGCGACCAGCTCGGACTGCACCACGATGCGCGCCGGGCCGTCGATCGGTTCGACCTCGTAACTGATCGCCGCGACCGACCGTTGCACGAAGGAGACCATGCGGTCGGAGGTGACCCGGACCGTGCGACCGGCCGGCGACTGCCACTCGGCCTGGCGGTGCAGCACCCCGGTTCGGAAGTCGAGGATGCGCTCGTGGCTGCGGAGTTCGCCGTACCGGATGTCGAACGGCTCGTCGTCGACGAGGAGCCGGATCAGCTTCCCGTTGGTGACGTTGATGATGGTCTGGCCGGACTCCGGATAGCCGTAGCCGGCCTCGGCGTACGGGAGTCCGCGCAGCTCGAACACGCCGTTGAGATAGGAGCCGGGCAGCCCGTGCGGCTCGCCCTCGTCGAGGTTGCCACGCCAGCCGATATGTCCATTGGACAGGGCGAAGACCGACTCGGTCTGCGAGAGCACCTCCAGGTCCGGGCCGGTGACCCGAAGGCACCACGGCTCGACGGCGAAACCCGGGTGGGCGATCACGACGGCTCGTCGAGGAGCTCGGCGAGGTCCTTGACGACGCGGTCGGCGCCATGGGTCCGCAGCGCCTGGGCCTGCCCCACCCGGTCGACGCCGATGACGATTCCGAAGCCGCCGGCCCGGCCGGCCTCGACGCCGGCGAGCGCGTCCTCGAAGACCGCTGCGTCGGCGGGTGGTACGCCGAGCGCCCGGGCACCGGCGAGAAAGGTATCCGGAGCGGGCTTCCCCTTCAGCGACTCGCGGGTCGCGACCACGCCGTCGATCCGGGCCTCGAACAGATCGTCGATACCCGCGGCCACAAGGACATCGCGGCAATTGGCGCTCGACGACACGACCGCCCGATGGATGCCCGCCTTCGCCACCGCCTTCACGTAGCGCACCGAGCCGGGGAATGCTTCGACACCGCTCTCGCGGATCTTCTTGAGCAGCAGGGTGTTTTTGCGGTTGCCCAGGCCGTTCACCGTCTCCGCCGACGGTGGGTCGTCGGGATCACCCTCGGGCAGGCTGATCCCGCGCGCGGTGAGAAAGGATCGGACACCGTCGGCTCGGGGCTTTCCGTCGACGTAGCGGTCGTAGTCGTCGGCGATGTCGAACGGGACGAAGGGCTCGCCGGTGCGCTTCGCCCGTTCCTGCAGATATTCGTCGAAGGTCTGCTGCCAGGCTGCGGCGTGCACCTTCGCGGTCTGGGTCAGGACGCCGTCGAGATCGAACAGGCACGCTTTCACGTGATCCGGGAGACCCAGCACGCCACTGAGTCTAGGCGACCGGCGACCGTTCCTCGGTCGATAGGGCAGCCTCGACGAACTGGGTCGTGCAGCGACTAGGTGAGGAGCTGCTTCGCCACGGTGAGCAGTACGGCGGAATCCTCCAGCGCCAGCAGCGAATGCGCGGCCGGGGGAACGACCAGCAGGTCACCCTGACGGCCTTCCCACGACACCTCGCCGGAGCTGAGCCGGACCCGGCCGCGGAGGACGTGCACGGTCGCTTCGCCCGGGTTCTCGTGTTCCGCGAGCGACTTGCCCGCCTGTATGGCGATGACGGTCTGGCGCAGCACGTGTTCGTGGCCGCCGTAGACCGTGGTCGCGCTTCTGCCGCTCGATGCCTGCCCCGCTCTCGATGACTGTTCACGCACCAGGGCATCGAGCGAGAGCTTCTCCATGTGCGCAGCCTAGAGGAGACGGGGCGCTGCGGACCCGGCTATGGCGGGAGCGCACCGTCGGCCGCGACCTGGACGGCGCTGACCCGCCCGCCGACCACGAGCACCCCTCGCCCGGGTGGCGCCGGGCCGACCCCCCGCGGCAGGCGGACGCCGAGCAGGTCGCCGTCCGTCGGACTCGGCGAGAGCAGCAACCCGCACCGGCCCGCGCGGACGGTCACTGCCGGGCCCCGGAAGAGCATGGCGACCTCGTCGTTGCGGCCCGACGCGATCACGGCACGCATGCCGTCGTCGGACTTCAGTACGTCGGTGACCACGTCGCCGGCCGCGGTGTCGGTCAGCAGTGCGATGTCGTCGACGACAGTGACGACCGGACCGGCCTCGATCGCCTCGGCGAGTGGCCCGGCATCGCCCGGGCCGAAGACGCCGCGGACACCGGGCGTGCCGGCGAGTGCGCGCATTGGCGACCGGCGGGCGGCGACGATCGCGATCGGCGTGCCCTGGGCGAGCAGACTCGTTGCCATGGTGCGCAGTGCCGTCGACCGGCCGCTGCGGGCCGGGCCGGCGACCAGGAAGCCGGGGCCGTCGCGGGCGAGGTCGACTCCGACGGCGTCCGCGTCGTCCCCGCCCACGCCGACCAACGCCCAGAGCGGGCCCGGCGCTGCCGGCCCGGCGATGTCGGCCGGGTCGACGCTGGTCGGGAGCGCCCGCACGCAGAACGCGCGCGGTCGGGTGGGCACGCCAATCACCGGCCTCGTCGCGATATCACGCAGTGCGGCCGCCTGCGCCGGCCCGGACGGGTCCGGACCCAGCAGCGCCACCTGCGCCTCGACGGCACCGTCGACCGCGACGATCCGCCCGTCCGGCATCGCGTCGGGGACCGCGCGCGGGGACAACCCGGCGAGGCCGTAGTCGAGCGGGTCGGCGCAGCGGAGCACGACCTTCGTCGGGAGGGCCGCGGAGATCCGACCGGTGAGAGCCGGCCGGCCGCCGGTGACCACCACCCGCAGGCCCGCGGCGCTGCCTTCCCGCGCCAGCCGGAGCAGGGTCTCGACCGGCCTGCCGCCGTCGACCTCGTCGTAGGCCGCCTGGAATCCCTCCCAGCCGTCGACGAGAAGCAGCAGCCACGCCAGCCGATCGGCCTCCGGCACGGCCGCCCGCTGCTCGGTCACCGACGCGAAACCGCGGGCCCCGAGCAACGACTGGCGCCGGTCGACCTCGGCGGCCAGTCGGGCGAGCATCCGGTCGCCGCGGTCGACGTCGAGGCGCCCGCACACCGCGCCGCAGTGCGGCAGATCCGCCGCGGCGGAAAGCGCCCCGCCCGCGCAGTCGAGCACGTAGAGGTGCAGATCCTCCGGCCCGAACCGGCTGGCCGCCGCACCGGCGATTGTCCGCAGCGTCGTCGACCGGCCGCTGCGCGGGCCGCCGGCGACCAGCACCGACCCGCCCCGGGCGAGGTCGATCGCGTGGGTGGCCTGTCGCTGCTCGGCGGGATGGTCGGCCAGCCCGTAGGGCAGGACGTCGCCCGAGCAGGCGCCGAGATCGGCGAGCGTGACGACGGTGGGCAGCGGCGGCAACCACGGACGGCGCGGTGGATCGGTGTCGGGGTCGACGGCCGAGCGGATCGCCGCGACCGTCGTACGCAGATCGGTGTCGCTGTCGTCGATCGGGTCGGCCGGTGTCCCGCTGGTGTCGCCCGCGATGGACCACGGACTGAGGCGCACGGTGGGTCGGTCCGGCCGGATGCGTGACCCGCGACCCCGGCCGCCGACCCGCGCCGCCTGGAACTCCACCGGCGCTCCGGTGGCCGTCCGCGCGAATCCGCGTCCGGGGCGGGCCGCCGATATGCGGGCGGCGTCCGCGACGTCGAGGACATCGCGGGACTCGCTGTCGTCGGTCATCCGGAGCGCGAGCCGGAGACTCGTGTTGGCCCTGATCACCGGTGACACCACCCCCGAGGGACGTTGGGTGGCGAGGATCAGGTGCACGCCGAGCGACCGGCCGCGCATCGCGATGCCGACCAGTCCGGTGACGAAGTCCGGGAGTTCGTCGACGAGGGTGGCGAACTCGTCCACGACGATCACGAGCCGGGGGAGTGGCTCGGCCGAGTCGGTATCGGGGCGCAGGTAGCCGTCAATGTCCTTGGCGCCCACCGAGGAGAGCAGGCGTTCGCGACGCGCCACCTCGGCGTCGAGACTCCGCAGCGCCCGCCGGGTCAGATGATGGTCGAGGTCGGTGACCATCCCGACGGTGTGGGGGAGGTCGGCGCAGTCCTTGAATGCCGCGCCGCCCTTGTAATCGATGAGCACGAACGTCATCTGGTCCGGGCGGTTGGTGATCGCGAGGCCGAGGACGACGGTCTGCAACAGCTCGGACTTCCCCGACCCGGTCGTCCCCGCGACGAGTGCGTGTGGTCCGTCGGCCACCAGGTTGACGGCGTAGGTGCCCTGCGCGGATTCGCCCAGCACCACCCGGGTCGTCGGAAGGTCGGATCGTCGGCGGGCGCGGATCGCCTCCGCCGTCGGGACTTCGACACCGAGCAGGTCGAGCAGTCGGGACGTCGGTGGGGGCCCGTCCCGTCCGCCGGCTCCGCCGATCCGCAGCGGCGCCAGCGCGCGGCACACGTCGCTCGCCCAGCCGTGGCCCGCGCCGTCGATCACGATCTGCTCGATCGGCGGATCGTCGCCGGCCACCAGCCGGAGCCGGGTGCCGACCTCGCCGGTGACCTCGACCAGCGCACCGCATTCGGCCGGCAACAGGCGGGCGGCGCGGTCGCCGCAGATCGCGTAGATCCCGAGGGCCGGTCCCTCGTCGAGCAACCGCGCCACTCCCGGATCGTCGCGCAGCACCGACGCGCGGTCGATCAGGATCACGACGGAAGGCCCGGTCCATACGGCGGGACGGGTCGGCCGGTCCCTCGATCGCGCCTCCAGCAACGAAAGCAGCTCCCCGACCCGGCGACCGCGCTGCTCGGCAGTCACGCCGATCCACCTGCCGCCGTCGGGTCCGATGAGGTGCGGCACCCAGCGGAGCCACGACCACCGCCCGGCGCTGGCGTCGTCGGCGAGCAGCACGACCTGCAGGTCCTGCGGGCCGTGCAGCGCCGCCAACTGCCCGAGCAGTCCGCGGAGCAGGGCGTCGACCGGCGCCGACGGTCCGGCGACGCCGACCACCCCGCAGCCGCGCAGTCCGACGGTCACCGGAACCGATCGTGCGGTCGGCGGATCGACCGGCTGCCCAGGGCCGCCCGATCGGCGGACCGTGACCCGCGACGGCCGCGCGGCGGTGCCGAGCCGGAGGACGAGATGGTCGGGATCGGCGCGCCGCCGCTCCCAGAGCCGCTCTCCCGGGCCACAGGCGGTGCGCCGGATGACGGCGAGGTCGGGCGCCTCCGCCCGTCGGAGCCGGGTGTCCTCGGCCACGACGCGGGCGAGCTCGACATCGGCGCGGGCGCGGGCGGCGCGGTAGTCGGCACGCTCGCGGCGGCTGCTCCGGCGGAGTCCCCACCGGTCGCTCACCGCGGCACCGAGCACCATCACCGGAGAGAGCGCCGCGAACGCGAGATAGGCCGCCGACCGGAGTGCGAATGCCAGCCCCAGTCCGCCGAGCAGCGGCACGATCGCCGCGAGAACCGGCATCTTGCCGGGACTACGCCGGGCCGGCTCCTGCGGCAGCACCACCTCCAGCTCCGCCGGCGACGGACACAGTCGGGGCGGGCGATGCACGGTGAGCGTCCCGCCGTCGCCGGCCCGGACCGCGGCCGGTGGATCGGTCGGTACGACGAGGGTCAGGCCGGTCTCGCCGATCCGCAGCAGCGATCCGGTGGTGAGGGGGACGGGATCCGGGCCGACCGGCACCTCGTCGAGCGTGGTGCCGTTGGTCGAGCCGAGATCGTGCACGGTGACTCCGTCGCCGGACATCGCGATCTCGACATGCCGCCGGGACACATCCGGGTCGGCGACGGGAACGTCGGTGCCCTCGTCGCGACCCACCACGACCCGCCCGCGCGGCAACGGGTGCACAGCGCCGGCGTCCGGGCCGCTCACGACCCGAAGCTCGAGGACGCCGGACACTCCTCGATCGCGAGTGCCGGGCGAGCCCACTCCGAGAAAGCATCCCGACCGCAGGTCCGGTCCGCCGAGCGGTGCTTGCGCTGCCAGCAGGCGGGTCCCGGCGTAGAACCCGGCTGACGAGGCTCCGGCCAGGCCGGCGAGCTCGTCGGCGACGTCGCCCAAGGTGGTGCCGGGCTCGGCGTCGACGGCGACGTCGACCGGGGTGTGGCCGGGGGTGAGCAGGGTCAGTTCGAGATGCACGTCGCCAGTCTGGCCGGATCGGCCGACCGGACGGGGGCCCGAGCGGGAGCCTGTGGACAGCCGGGTGCCGTAGCGTCACCGGCGGTGACCCGAGGAGGTCGGATGGGTGGGGCTGGCGACACGGGCGGCGCGAACCGCAACTTCGGCGAGGAGGGTGCGCGGCTCTCCTACGGCAGCTACCTGCGGTTGCCCGAGCTGTTGGCCCAGCAGGTGCCGGAATCCGATCCGCCCGCGCACGACGAACTGCTGTTCATCACCGTCCACCAGGTCTACGAGCTGTGGTTCGCGCTGTTGCTGCACGAGCTCGATTCCGCCCGCGACGCAATGCTTCTGGGCGACAGCTATCTGCCGCGGATGCGGTTGTCCCGGGCGCACGTCGTCGAACGGCTCCTCGTCGAGCAGATCGACGTGATCGAAACGATGACTCCGCAGGACTTCCTGGTCTTCCGGACACTGCTCGCCCCGGCCAGTGGGTTCCAGTCGGTGCAGTTCCGGGAGATCGAATTTCTCTCCGGCGCGAAGGATGCGCGTTACGTCGACCGGCTGCGCGACGCGACACCCGCCGAGCAGTCCCGGCTCCGGCGCCGGCTGGACGAGCCGACCCTGTGGGACGGATTCGTCGCGCTGTTGTCGGCCGCCGGATTCGACGTCGGGTCGGAGTCGGCCCGCAGTGATTCGCTGCTGGCGCTCAGCCACGACCGGTCCGCGTACGGCGCGTTGTGGGACCTGGCCGAAGCGCTGATCGAACATGACGAGCAATGGGCGCGGTGGCGCGCCCGGCATGTCCTGATGGTCGAACGGATGATCGGCGGCAAGTCGGGAACCGGTGGATCCACAGGCGCGCCTTACCTTTCAGCGCGGCTCGGTTTGCGGTTCTACCCTCTGCTCTGGGAGTTGCGCTCACGCCTTTGAGTCACCACTTCGAGGGTGCGCGCGACCGTCCATTTCCCTCGCCCGCGCCGCGGGCACAGACACGGAGGTTGTCCCGATGTCAGGTGGAATCAAGGTGACGCCGGAGATGCTGCACGAGCTCGGCGGGCAATGTCATGCGAAGGCCGGTGAGCTGCAGGGTGCGAGCGACACCCTGCGCGGGCAGGTGGCGACTGTGGTCGGCAGCACCTGGAGCAGCAGTGCGTCGGCGCAGTTCGACGAACTGCACCAGAAATGGCAGCGCGGTCAGCACGACATGCACGAGGCACTGGTCGGCATCGGCACGCTGCTGCATCGCGCCGGCACCGCCTACTCCGATTCCGAACACCAGATCCGCGGGTTCTTCACCGCCTAGCGGTGCGACGGTGCCAGGATCGGCCGCATGAGCGATGACGCGGCAGGCTCCGGTCCGAACGACGACTCGATCGGGTCGGTGGCCAGTGCGGGATCGATCGGATCCGTCGCCAGTGCGGGATCGATCGGATCGGTGGCGAGTTCCGGGTCGATCGGGTCGGTGGCCAGCGCCGGATCCATCGCGTCGGTGGCCAGCGTCGGGTCGATCGCGTCGGTGGCCAGCGTCGGCTCCATCGCCTCCTGTCTGTCGGTCGGCTCGGTCGGCTCACTCGCGTCGATCGGCAGCCGACGGGCAGTCGGCGCAGTGTTTGGAGTACCGGTGGCCGAGTGGCTTGCGATCCAGGCGGTGCATCGGCACGCAGGACACCGGGGCAGCCGCCGGCGGGCGCGGCGGCTCGCCATGGTCCGGGCGCACCGACGGAGATCGCGGACCGCTTGACGCGGGCGGTGATCTCCCGCACGGTCAGGACGTGTCACATCCACCGTCCTGCCCTCGCTGCGGGGCCGGGCTGCGCTCGCCGAGCGCGTATTCGAGCGCGTGGCGGTGCCCGACACACGGTGCCGTCGCGCCGGTGCATGTGCTGCCCACCGCCACCGCCGAGGCCGTCGAGCACCTCCGCGCCCTCAGCGAGGTGCCCTGCTGGATCCCGTCGCCGATGCCGCCCGACTGGACCGTGACCGGGCTCGCCTACGCCGGCGACGAGCGCAGCCGGGGGAGAGCTGCGGTGCTGGCCTGCGCCGGACCGGCGCCGCTCGGTGGTGTCGCGGACATGCTGCTGGTCGCCGAGGAACCCGGTGTCGGGCTCGGCGCGGGCTACGCCGGCCTCGACGAGCCCGATCCCGGACCGGCGGTCGGCGGTAGCCGGGCGACCAGCATGAAGGCCGGCGGGCATCCCACGGCGCTGTGGGTCGTGCCGAGCGACGACGACCGATGCGTGGCCGTCGGCGAGGCCGCGGGGTTGTGGTTGTGGGCGATCCTGTGGCCGGCCGCGGCGGGCTACGTGCTGGCCGAGGACCTCGAACTGCACGACCTGCGCGAGTCGGTGCCGCCCGACTTGGTCGTCGGCGCACCGTCGCCGTACCTCATGCGCCGCGGGCGCTGACCGCGGACGTTCCGACGGTCGACACACAGTGTTTACGGCGCGTCGGTTTTTCTTGAGCGCCCGGACACGGTAAAACTACGAGGTTGAAGATCAAGTCGGAAGGAGAGGAGGCTGGCTGTGGTCTCGACCAAGAAGCTGGTGAGCTGGCTGGCGATCGCCTTCGTGATCTTCTATGTCATCCAGTCCCCGCACCAGTCCGCCGACATCATCCGCTCGATCGGGAGCGGGCTGAGCTCGGCCGCCAACCAGATCGCGGAGTTCGTCAGGTCTCTCTGACGTCGATGTCCTCCACTCCGCACAAGTACCTTCTCCCCACCGAACGCCGTGTGGTCGAGGTGCGCCGACACCCGGCGATGCTGTTCTGGCCGCTGGTCCAGACGGCGATCGTCATCGCGGTCGCGCTCGTGCTGTCCTACCTGGTGCGCCACAACAGCCTCGTCCAGGAGATCGTGGGCGGCCTCGCGATCCTGGCGCTGCTTCGGCTGGCCTACCTCTTCGGTGACTGGTGGGTCGAGCGCTTCGTAGTCACCGACCAGCGCGTGCTGCTGTCGTCGGGGCTGTTGACCAGGCGGGTGGCGATGATGCCGCTGCGCAAGGTCACGGACATGACCTATGAGCGGTCGGTGCTCGGGCGGCTGCTGGGTTACGGCGAGTTCATCATGGAGTCCGCCGGCCAGGACCAGGCGCTGAGCCGGGTCCCCTACCTGCCGAGGCCGGACAGCCTCTATCTCGAGGTCTCGCAGCTGTTGTTCGGCCGCGGTGCCGTCCACGACCAGTACTCCGACTGACCGGGTTCGGTGCGCCAGAGGGCCTTGTGATCGAGGCGGGGGATACTGCAGCGACGATGCGCATCGACCTGCACACCCACTCGACTGCGTCGGACGGCACCCTGCCGCCGGCGGAATTGATGGCCGCCGCCGCCACGGCGCAGCTCGACGTGATCGCCCTCACCGACCACGACACGACCGCGGGATGGGACGGGGCGGCCGCGGCGCTGCCCGCCGGCGTAACCCTCGTGCCTGGGGCCGAACTGTCCTGCGTCGTTCCGGTCGCCGATCGCCGGGTCTCCCTGCACCTCTTGGCCTACCTCTTCGACCGCACCGAACCGGTCTTCGCCGAGGCGCGGGCGCGGCTGCGCGACAGCCGGCTGCGTCGAGCCCACAGCATCGTCGACCACATGACCGCCGACGGACTGCCCATCACATGGGACCGCGTGCAGGCACTGTCCGACGGCGCGTCCGTCGGGCGCCCGCACATCGCCCGCGCGCTGGTCCAGGCCGGTTCGGCCGCCACCGTGGACGAGGCGTTCGCGCAGCTGCTCAACTCCAGAAGTGCCTACTACCTCCCGAAGGACGACATGGATGCCTTCGCCGCGGTCCGCGCCGTCCGTGGAGCGGGCGGCGTGTCGGTGTTCGCGCACCCGCTCGCCCGGCGCCGCGGCCCCGTCGTGGGCGACGACGAGATCGTGGCCCTCGCCGAGGCCGGCCTCGGCGGTCTCGAAGTGGACCACACCGACCACACCGCGGCCGAGCGGGCGCACCTGCGCCGGCTGGCGGCCGACCTGCACCTGGTGGTGACCGGATCGAGCGACTTCCACGGCTCGAACAAGACGGTGACCCTGGGCACGTGCACGACCGATCCCGCGCAGTACGACGCCCTCGTATCCGCGGCGACCGGGAGCCGACCGGTGACCGCGTGAGAGGCGCGGCCCGGTCCCGCCGATGAGTCACTGGTTCGACGCCCGCTACTTCGGCGAGGCGTTCGTCACCCTGCTGGTCATCATCGACCCGCTCGGTACGGTGCCGATCTTTCTGGCCCTGACCCGGGAGCGCAGCCGGCCGGCCCGGCGCCGGGCCGCCTGGCAGGCGGTGCTGGTCGCCTTCGTGGTGATCTGCGCCTTCGCGGCGTTCGGCCAGCAGATCCTGTCCTATCTCGGGATCGGCATTCCCGCGTTGCAGGGTGCCGGCGGCCTCCTCCTGCTCCTCGTCGCGCTGGAGCTGCTGACCGACCGGGCGGACGAACCCCGCGAGGTCGAGGATGTCAACGTCGCCCTCGTCCCGCTCGGTACGCCCCTGCTCGCCGGGCCCGGGGCGATCGTCGCCGCGATCGTCTTCGTCCGCCGCGCGAACGGCGCCGGCGACCTGGTCGGCCTGGCGGTGGCGATCATCGCCGTGCACCTGGTGCTCTGGGTGGCGCTGCGCTACTCCGGCGTGATCATCCGGGTGGTGAAGGACAGCGGCATCGTGCTGCTGACCCGCATCGCCGGGCTGCTGCTGTCGGCCATCGCCGTGCAGCTGGTGGCCGATTCCGTGATCGGCTTCGCCCACGGGGCGGGGTGACCCCACCGGACCGGCCGGTCGACCACAGCGGTCCGTCGGAGTAACCGGAGGGCACCCGGGGCAGCTACCGTGGGGAGGGTGAGAAAACTTCTGGTGGTCCTCGCCGCCTGCGCCGCCGCCGCGTTCGTCGCGCCGCAGCAGGCACTCGCCGCGGACCCGGTCGACACCGCCGCGTCCGCCTTGCAGAGCACGAACGTCTACGTCGCCCCCGGCAGCACCGTGAAGCTGGACAAGGGCAAGGTGCAGCAGGCGATCGGCAACCACCGGCTCTACGTCGCCGTCCTTCCGGCGAGCGCCGGTGACCCGTCGACGGCGGCAGACACGATCGGCTCCGCGCTCGGCCGCGGCCGGATCACCGTCGCGGTGTTGTCCGGTACGACGCTCGCCGCCCGATCCGGGGCATTCTGTCCGGGCGCGGCCGCCGACGCCGCCCGGAAGGCCTCGGCCGCGCACCCGGTCAGTGCCGGCGGCGACGCCACCACGATGTTCACCTCGCTCGTGAGCGACCTGGGCAACGAGCCCCTGTGCGGTTCCGGCTCGGGCGCGGCCGCCGGCGGATCCAACGGCGGCGGCGGACACACCGGCCTGATCGTCGGCCTGGTCATCCTGGCGCTCGTGGTGGGTGGCACGGGCTACTGGCTCTTCACCCGGCGCCGGGCCCGCAGGCAGCGGCTCGAGGGCCGCCGGGCCGAGGTGCTGTCCCTCTACGGGCGGCTAGGAGCCGACGTGGCCAACCTCGACGCCGGTACCGATGCGGTCGCCCGGCAGGCGATCGCCGACGCGTCCGAGCGCTACACCGCCACCGGTTCGCTGCTCGAGCATGCCGACACCGACGGGGAGTACGACGCGGCGCGGCGTACCTCGCTCGAAGGTCTGCAGGCGGCCCGCACGGCACGCAGCCGGCTGGGCCTCGACCCGGGACCGGACCTTCCCCCCATGACGCCGACCACCGGCGAGCGGCTCACCGAGGAGAGCGAGGTCACGGTCGGCGACAAGACCGTGCGCGGCTACCCGGACTACACCCCGGGCGCGCCGTACTACTTCGGCGGCGGAGGCGGTTACGGCGCGGGCTGGTACTCGTTCCCGTTCTGGGAGACCTTGCTGATCGGCTCGGCGCTCGGCGGCTGGGGCGGCGGTTGGGGTGGCGGCGGCTACGACGCCGGATACAACCAGGGCTACGACGCCGGTCAGGACCAGAACGACGGCAACGGCGGCGACTGGGGCGGCGGCAACGGCGGCGACTGGGGCGGCGGCGGCGGAGACTGGGGCGGCGGTGGAGGTGGCGGCGACTGGGGCGGCGGTGGCGGCGGCGACGGTGGCGGCGGCTGGTAACCCGCAGGTGAGTGGACAGGGAGAGCAGCTCGACCTCGCCGGGATGCCGACCCGCCTCTTCGCCTGCACCCCGTCGAAGCTCGCCTCCTACGGCGACTGCCCGCGCCGGTTCCGGATGACCTATCTCGATCGGCCGGCGCCGCCGAAGGGACCGCCGTGGGCGCACAACACCGTCGGCGCGGTCGCGCACGCGGCGCTGAAGAAGTGGTGGGATCTGCCGGTGTCACGGCGCACGGCCGAGGCGGCCGGCGCCCTCGTCGACGCGGCCTGGACCGACGACGGCTTCCGGGACACCGCACAGTCGGCGTTCTGGCGCGGCCGGGTCCACCGCTGGGTCTACGGCTACGCGCAGACCCTCGATCCGCGCGACGAGCCGGTCGGTGTCGAGCGCAACGTCGCGGCCACCACCGCGCGCCTGGCGATCTCCGGCCGGGCCGACCGCATCGACGAGCGCGACGGCGAGGTCGTGGTCGTCGACTACAAGACCGGTCGGCGGGAGCTCAGCGAGATCGACGCCCGCTCGTCGCAGGCATTGGCGTTCTACGTGCTCGGGGCGCGGCGCACGCTGCACCGTCCGTGTCACCAGGTCGAGCTGCACCACCTGCCGACCGGCGCGGTGATCCGCTGGACGCACACCGAGGAGACGCTCGCCAGGCAGGTCGGCCGGGCCGAGGCGACCGCGGACGACATCATCGCCGCGACGGACACGGTCTCGGCCGGCGCCGACCCCGACGCGGTCTTCCCGGTCCGCACCGGACCGCACTGCGGCTGGTGCGATCTACGCCGGCACTGCCCGGCCGGTCAGTCCGCAGCGCCGGCGCGCGAGCCCTGGGCCGGGCTGCCCGAGCCGACCGCCTGACTGGACTCCCGGACCACGAGCTCCGGGCGGAACAGCAGCTGCTGGTGGCGGTGCTCCGGGTCGACCGCCTCGGCCAGGAGCAGGTCGGCGGCGGCGTGGCCGAGCCGGTACTTGGGCTGCCGCACCGACGTGAGCGGCGTCGCGAGCATCTCCGCGAACTCCACGTCGTCGTAGCCGACCACCGCCATGTCGTCCGGAACCGTGATTCCGCGCTGGATCAGGGCCCGCAGCACGCCGAGGGCGGTCACGTCGTTCACGCAGCAGATCGCCGTCGGCCTACGCCGGCCGCCGTCGAGCATCCCGGCGACAGCCGCCTCGCCGCCGTGGGCGTTCATCGCCCCGGTGCTGACCTCGACGATCACCTCGTCGGGATTGAGACCGGCCGCCCGAACCGCCTTGCGCAGGCCCCGCCGGCGGTCGGCGCACTGGCGGATGGCGCGGGGTCCGTTGACGAACCCGATCCGCCGGTGGCCGAGCGCAAGCAGGTGGTCGCCGGCCAGCTCACCGCCCCGCACGTCGTCGACGGCGACCGAGCACAGCTCGGGGCTGGGGCTCGGCCGGTCGAGTAGGACCACCGCGGTCCCGAGCCGGCGGGCCCGCTCCAACTCGGCGACGTCGCGCGCCGCCGGAGTGATGAGCACGCCGAGCACGCGCTGCTCCTCGAGCATGGTCAGGTAGTGCGACTCCTTCTCGCGGGAGTCGTCGGAACTGCACAGCATCAGCACGCATCCGGCCTCACTGAGCCGGTCCTCGATGCCCCGCGTCACCTCGGTGAAGAACGGGTTGGCCACGTCGAGCACGATCGCGCCGACCGCGCGGCTGCGCCCGGCCCGGAGCTGGCGGGCGGAGGCGTTGCGGACGAAGCCCAGGTCCTCGATCGCGCGCCGTACCCGGGCCTGCGTCGTGTCGGCGACCAGATCCGGGTTGTTCAGCACGTTGGAGACCGTCCCCACCGAGACGCCGGCGAGGCTCGCGACGTCGCGGATGCTGCGCCGGGTGGTCGCCGTCGGCTTCGCCGAGCGTGCGGTGCGGGCCGGACGACGGCGAGCCGGCGACTCATCGGGGGTACGGGTCGTCATGGCGCGATGGTAGATGCGGACTGAAAGCTTTCAAAGAGGTGGTGCCAGGTCGGCCGTGACACCGAAGTGGTCGCTCGCCCACACCCCGTCGACCGGCCGCTCGAACAGCTGCCGGCAGGAGCGGACGGCGAGGGTGGGCCCGCCGTGCTCGCCGCACCGCACGAAGATGTAGTCGATCCGCCGGAAGGGCCAGTCCCAGTCGGCCCCGAGCGGGTTGTCGGGGACGAACGTGTGCCCCGCCTCTCCTGGCCGCGCGCTCGCCCAGGCGTCCCGGTAACAGACGCTCGTCGCGTCGAGCGACTGCCGCCCGCTCCAGAACCGGATGCTGGCCGCCTCGGGGTCGGCGTCCATGTCGCCGGCCAGGACGACGTGCCGGCCGGTCTCCTCGACGAGCCCCTCGACGAATCGGGCCGCGACCACCGCCTGCTGCTCGCGCTCGTATTCGAGGCCGAGCTGCCAGTTCGGCAGGTGGTTGACGAACAGCAGCGCCCCGATCGGGGCGTCGATCTCGGCCACCAGCGTCGTGCAGGCGAAGTCGGCGGTGCGCGGGCTGACGTCGAGGTCGACCTCGTGGACCCCGTCGACCGGCCACCGGCTGGCGATGGACACGCCCTGACCGTCGGGCTCCCGGCGGCGCTGGTGAACCAGGTGGTGGGACGGCAGTATCTCGGCCACCTGGTCCCGTTCCTCGGTCACCACCGACTCCTGCAGCGCGACCAGGTCGGGGTTGAGCTCGGCGAGGCCGGCGGCGATGACCGATCGCCGCGCCGGCCAGTCGCCGCGCAGCCCCCAGAGGTTCAGGGTGGCGACCCGAAGGACATTCCCGGGCGCGGCGGCGGCCATGTGCGGCGTACTCAGACCCCGAGGATGTACGTCGCCGCCGGGCTCAGCCGCGCCGCCGTCTCCGGCCTGAGGTAGGCCTGCTGGTCCAGCTGCTGGGTCACGCCCCGGCGGCAGAACGCGCCGTGCAGCGCGCGGCGCGGGCGGTCCGTGGTGTTGAGGGTGCCGCCGTGCCAGGCGTGGCTGTTGAAGACCACTACGGTGCCGGCGCGGCCGAGGACGAGGGCCTCGTCGGGGTGGGTCGCCGCGGGGTCGGCCAACGCGTCGCCGGGCACCTTGCCGCTGCGGTGCGACCCCGGGACGATGCGGGTCGCGCCGTTGTGTTCGGTGAAGTCGTCCAGCAACCAGATCGAGTTGCACACCTGGTAGCGGCCCGGCTCGGGCGGCGCCGCGAAGTCGGTGTGCAGGGCCTGGTGGCCCTGCCCCGGAAGCGCGGCCCGGCTGTTCAGCGAGAACATCTTGAAGTCCTCGAGCACGTGCGCCATCGCCGCGAGGACCCGCGGGTGGGTGAGGCACACGTCGAACATCGGGTCCTTGTTCACCAGGTCGGAGAGCCGGTCGGTGCCCGCCTCCTGGTGCACCTCCAGCCCGGCGCGTTCGCCCTCCGCGGCCGTGAGCTCCGCGGTCCGCCGCTGTATCGCGTCGAGCTGGTCGGTGTCGAGGAGGTCTTCGAAGGGAAGGAAACCCTCCTCGTCGAGGCGGGCCCGCTCCTTGTCGGTGAGATCGCCGGACGTGACGCCCAGCTCGGTCAACGCGGTCGTGATGTCCACTGCCCTGTCCTCTCCGTCGCCGATGTCTGTACTCCGCCGGTCAGGCGACCGCCTCGGTCCGGCGCTCGTCGACCACCTGTCCGTTGTCGACCGTGACCACCCGGTCGACCCACTGCAGGGACTGCGGCCGGTGCGCGATCACGATCGTCGTACGCCCGGCCGACGCGACCCGCATCGCCCGGTTGACCAGTCCCTCGCTGGCGAGGTCGAGGTTGGAGGTCGCCTCGTCCAGGATCAGGATGGACGGGTCGACCAGCAACGCCCGGGCCAGGCAGATCAGCTGCCGCTGACCGGCCGAGAGCGACCTGCCGCGTTCCTGGACCACGGCAAGGTAACCCCCGTCGAGCTCGGTGATGAACTGATGCGCACCGACCGCCCTCGCCGCCGCCTCCACCATCGCATCGGTCGCGTCGTCGCGCCCGTAGGCGATGTTGTCGCGGATGGTGCGCGAGAACAAGAACGGATCCTGCGGCACGTATCCGAGCTGCCGGCGGAAGCCGCCCAGGTCGAGCGAGCGGAGCGGCCGCCCGTCGACCAGCACCCGGCCGTCGGTCGGGTCGTAGAAGCGGGCCATCAGCTTGGCGATGGTCGACTTGCCGGCACCGGTGCGCCCGACGAACGCCACCCGCTCGCCGGCCGGGATCGTCAGGTCGACCGTCTTCAGTGCGGGCGCCCGCACGCCGGCGTAGCGCAGGGTCACCCCCTCCAGCTCGATGTCGCCGCGCAGCCGGCCCTGCCGGCTCGGCTGCTCCGGCTCCGGCGTCGAGGTGGTGCGGGCCAGCAGGGTCGTGATCCGGGACAGGCCGACCTTGGCCCGCTGGTAGACGTCGAACACCGTGGACAGCTGCTGCACCGGCGCGAAGACCTGCGCCAGGTAGAGCAGGAACGCGAGCAGCCCACCGATCGGGAGCGTGCCCGCCCCGACCAGCCGGCTCCCCACCAGAAGGGTCAGCGCGATCGCCACCACCGAGAGCAGGTCGATCATGGAGACGTAGAGCGAGGTGGAGCGCAACGCCGTCTCGCTCTCCCGCAATTGGCCGCGGGCGATCGCTGCGAACCGGCCCAGGTTGACCTGCTCGCGGCAGAAGGCCTGGGTGACCCGCACCCCGGCGATCCCCTCCTGCAGCACGCTGTTGAGGACCGACATCTGCTCCCGCGCCCGGTCGTACGCCGGCCCGGCGGTGCGCCGGTACCAGACGGTCGCCACGGCCGCCGGGGGGACGACGGCGAGGACCACGAGCGCCAGGTGCACGTTGAGGATGACGAGTACGCCGGCCATGCCGATGCAGGTGACCACCGCGACGATCGCGTTGATGAGTCCGACCTGCAGCAGCTGCGACACCGTGTCGACGTCGCTGGTCATCCGGGTCATGATCCGCCCGGCCTCGGTGCGGTCGTAGAAGTCGACCCCGAGTCGCTGCAGGTGGGCGAAGATCCTGACGCGGAGTGCGAAGAGCAGCCGCTCGGTCGTCCGGGACGTGAACAGCGTGGTCGCCCACATGTCCCACCAGTCGACGAGGGCCACCGCGAGGTACGCCGCACACGCACCGACCAGCAGCAGCTGGGAGTGCGAGACGAGCGCGGCGTCGACGCCGTTGCGTACCAGCAGCGGCCCGACGAGGGAGGCGATCGCGTCGATGAAGACCAGCAGCAGGCCGATCGCCAGGGGGCGCCAGTGCGGGCGGAGGAAGGTCGGGAGCCGGAACCCCTCGCTGTGCTCGGCCTCGCCGTCCGGGTCGATCTGCGGCTCGTCGATCACCGGCCGAAGCGTCGCGATGGCGCTGGCGAGCTCCTGCGTCGGAGGCGCGTTCAGGTCGCCGAGGTCGGGGGCGACCCACGCCTCCCGGGTGACGGCGCCGTCGACGATCTCCGCGGGCTCCTCGGCCGTCGTGCCCGCGGTCTCGCCGAACAGCCGGCCGTAGAGCTCGGACCGCTCGAGCAGCTCGTCGTGCGTCCCCTCGTCGACGACCCGGCCGTGGTCGAGCAGCACCACCCGGTCGGCGAGCCGCACGGTCGACTCGCGGTAGGCGACGATGATCGTCGTCCGGCCGGCCAGCCGGGGACGCAGGTTGTCGTGGATCTGCTTCTCCACCCGGACGTCGACCGCCGAGGTCGCGTCGTCGAGGACGAGGACCTCCGGGTCGGCGAGCAGCGCCCGGGCCAGCGCGATGCGCTGCCGTTGCCCGCCGGACAGGGCGATGCCGTTTTCGCCGACCTGGGTGTCGTAGCCCTCGGGGAGGGTGGCGACGAAGTCGTGGATGACCGCCGCCTGGGCAGCGGCCTCGATCTCCTCCTGGCTGGCGTCCGGCCGCGCGTAGGCGATGTTGGCCGCGACCGAGTCGGAGAAGAGGAAGCTGTTCTCGAAGACGATCCCGATCCGCCGGCGGAGCGCCTCGAGCTCCCACTCCCGGACGTCGACGTCCTCGAGCCGCACGGCACCGGAGTTCACGTCGCGCAGCCGCAGCAGCAGCTGCAGCGCGGTCGACTTGCCGCAGCCGGATGGTCCGACCACCGCGACCGTCTCCCCGGGGTCCACCCGCAACTGCAGGTCGGACAGCACCGGCCGGTCGGTGTCGGGGTAGCAGAAGGTCACCCCGTGGAAGGAGACGCCGCCACCGCCGCGGGGCGGCTCGGTCCCGATCGGCGGGGTCTCGACCCTCGACGGGAGGGCGAGCAATTCGGCGATCCGCTCGCTGCCGGAGCGGGCCAGCGGGCCCATCGTGACGATCGTGCCGAGCACCCGGGTAGAGCCGGTCAGGTCGGCGAGATAGCCGGCGAAGGCGAGGAACGTCCCGACGGTGAGGTGACCGCGCAGCGCGAGCCAGCCGCCGAGCATCAGGAGCGCGACCTGGCCGAGCAGCGGGGCGGCCTGCAGCGAGGCGAGCAGCGGTGCCCGGACCCGGATCGCCCGCACCCGGGCGCCGAACATGTCGGTCAATCCGGCCACGAAGCGGCCGAACTCGGCCCGCTCCTGTCCGAAGCCCTTCACCACCCGGACGCCGGAGACGGCCTCCTCGACCGTCGTGACCATGTCCGCCTCGCGTTGCTGGGACACCCACCCGGCGGCGTACGCCGTCCGCCGCATCCGGCGGCTCAGGGTGAAGACGGTGACCAGCACGACCGCGATCACCAGCGACAGCGGTGGCGACAGCACGGCCATGATCCCGAGCGCGAAGACCACCTTGAGCAGGTTGCCGATCGCGATGGGGAGCCAGCCGACGAGCTGCTGGACGAGCATCAGGTCGGAGTTGGCCCGGGACACGAGCTGACCGCTCTGCAGCCGGGCGTGCCCGGCGGCGTCCAGGCGCTGGAGGTGGTCGTAGAGCTCGGTGCGCAGGTCGCAGGCGACCTGCAGGCTGACCCGGCCGCCGTGGAAGCGCCAGAAGGCGGCCGTGGCGAAGCGCCCCACGCCGAGCGCGACGAGCAGGCAGATCCACGGCATCAGCCGCCGGTGGTGGCTCACGATGGCCCCGTCGACGATGACCTTCTGCACCAGGGGTACGGCGACGACGGTCCCCATCCAGAGGATCGACGAGACGACGGCGAAGCTCACCTGGCGGCGATATCGAAACAGGTACGGGAGCAGCCAGCGCAGCCAGCGACTCTTGGGGTCGGCCCCGTGGGTGGACACGGTCTTCTCTTCCTGCCGACGGCTGGTCAGGACATGAGGGCATTGCGGCACAGGACACCCCGCCGTCGACGGGTTGGTGTCAGGGTGGTCGGCGCCGACCGACCTGTCAGTGCGCGCTGATGGCTGTCAGGAGAGCGCGAGCGTCCTGATCGCGAGGATCGCGGTGGATGGGGGTGAGGGTCGAAGCGAGGTGCCTGAGGGCGCGGGGTCGGTCGTCGACCAGGCCCGGCCGGCTGCTCTGCATGTGCCGCTCACGTTCCTTCCGAACGTCGCGGGCGGATCAGGTATGGCCACGCAACAGTGCGCGCCAGTCCGGTAGCCTACCGCGACTCCTAGAACGTTTCACGGTGACCCGCGGAAGGCTGATGGCTTGACGCTCGGTGCCAGGCTACCTAGGGTGCCCAGAAGGCTGAATCGTTTCATCGGAGACGGACGGGAGCGGGTATGGCGACGAACCTCGTGAAGGAAGCCCTGCGGCGGCAGCGGATCGAGACACCGTCGTGGGCGTACGGCAACTCCGGGACGCGGTTCAAGGTCTTCGCGCAGGAGGGCATCCCCCGCACGCCTTACGAGAAGATCGCCGACGCGGGTCAGGTGCACCGCTTCACCGGTGTGGCGCCGAGCGTCGCCCTGCACATCCCGTGGGACAAGGTCGACGACTACGCCGACCTCGGCAAGCACGCCGCGGCCTGCGGAGTGCGCATCGGGGCGATCAACCCCAACACCTTCCAGGACGACGACTACATGCTGGGCAGCGTGTGCAACCCGGATCCGCGGGTACGCCGCAAGGCGGTCGACCACTTGATCGAGTGCGTCGAGATCGCCAAGGAAACCGACTCGGACCTGCTCAGCCTGTGGTTCGCGGACGGCACCAACTACCCCGGCCAGGACTCCATGCGGGCCCGGCAGGACCGGCTGCACGAGACGCTGGCCGAGACCTACGCCGCGATGCCGTCCGGCATGCGGATGCTGCTGGAGTACAAGTTCTACGAGCCGTCCTTCTACCACACCGACGTCTGCGACTGGGGCGTCTCCTACAGCCAGTGCCTGCGCCTCGGTGAGCAGGCCCAGGTGCTCATCGACACCGGCCACCACGCCCCCGGCACGAACATCGAGTTCATCGTCGGCCTGCTGCTCGGCCAGGGCCGGCTCGGCGGCTTCCACTTCAACTCGCGGCACTTCGGCGACGACGACCTGATGGTCGGCTCGGCCGACCCGTTCGAGCTGTTCCTGATCATGAACGAGATCGTCGACGCCGACGAGCTCTCCGGGTCGGTGGCCTTCATGCTCGACCAGTGCCACAACATCGAGCCGAAGATCCCGGCCGAGATCCGCTCGGTGATGAACGTGCAGGAGGCCACGGCGAAGGCCCTGCTCGTCGACCGGGACGCCCTGGCCGCCGCCCAGTCGGCCGGGCAGGTGCTGGAGGCCAACGCCGTACTGATGGACGCGTTCAACACCGACGTACGCCCGCTGCTGGCCGAGCTCCGGGACGAGATGGGGCTCGACCCCGACCCGATCGCGGCCTACAAGCGGTCCGGCTACGCGGAGAAGATCGCCGCCGAGCGGGTCGGCGGGTCGGCGATGGGCTGGGGCGCCTAGGCCGCCGGGCCCAGAGATGAGCAGACCGGTCACCGTTCTTGCGATGTCCCCGGATCTCCCGGGTCGGCTGTTCACCGCTCCGACCCGCGCGCGGCTGACGGCTGCCGCCGAGGTCGATCCGGACCTCGTGCTGCGTGACTTCACGACCCCGCCGGCGCGGGCCGCGCTGGCCGACGCCGAGGTGCTGCTGACCTGCTGGGGCTGCCCGCCGGTCGACGAGGCGGCCCTGGCCGCGGCGCCACGGCTCCGGGCGATCGTGCATGCGGCCGGGACGGTCAAGGGCCACGTCACCCCGGCGGTCTGGAGTCGGGGGGTAACGGTGTCGACCGCCGCCGACGCCAACGCCGTACCCGTCGCCGACTACACCGTCGCGATGATCCTGCTGGTCGGCAAGCGGGTCTTCGCGCTCACCCGGCAGTACCGCGACCGGCGCGGCAGGGTCGACGTCCGGGGCGAACTCGCCGCGGCCGGCAACTACGGCCGCCGGATCGGCATCGTCGGGGCATCCCGGGTGGGGCGGCGGGTCATCGAGGCGCTGCGGCCCTACGACCTCGAGGTCGTCGTGTCCGATCCGTTTCTCGACGAGCCCGGCGCCACGAAGCTGGGCGTGCAGCGCCTCGATCTCGACGAGCTGCTCGCCACCTCAGACGTCGTGAGCCTGCACGCGCCGGCGGTGCCTGCGACGCGGCACCTCATGGACCGCCGCCGGCTCGGCCTCATGCGGGACGGCGCCACCCTGATCAACACCGCGCGCGGCTGGCTGGTCGACCACGACGCGCTGATCGAAGAGCTGACCGCGGGCCGCCTCGACGCGGTGATCGACACCACGCTGCCCGAGGTCCCGCCGCCGGACTCACCGCTCTACACGTTGCCCAACGTGATCCTCACGCCGCACGTCGCCGGCGCGCAGGGTCTGGAGATCCGCCGGCTGGGGGAGTCGGCCGTCGGCGAGGTGCAGCGCTACGCCGCCGGTGAGCCGTTCGCGTTCCCGGTGGTCGCCGCCGAGCTCGACGCCATGGCCTGAGCCGGGGGCGCATTTGGTCCGGGCGACGCCAGGTCCGATTCCCGCCGGTCTTTCGGACCGGCACCGGCCACGCTGGACCGCATGAGTGAGATCCGATACCTGCCCATCGACCCCGACCGGCTCGACGCGATGCGCGACCGCGGCGCCGACGAGTTCGGCAACCCCTGGACCCTGCGGTTGGCGGAGGGCTGGGAACCGCTGCGCTGTTGCCTGCGCCCGGCGACGGCCGATGAGGACATCGCGCTGATCTGCTTCAGCCCGTGGACCGAACCGAGCCCGTGGGCGGAGGCCGGACCGGTGTTCGTCCACTTCGGCCGCTGCGCGGGATACGCGGCGCACGACGACTTCCCCGAGGCGTTCCGGCGGCGGCGCAGCATGCTGAATCCCTTCGACCACACCGGATCCCGGGCGTACGACCACATCACGTTCGTCGATCGCGACGACGACCACGAGGCGCACATCCGCAAGATCCTCGCCGAACCGGACGTCGCCTACCTGCACGTCCGCAGCGCGACCGCCGGTTGCTTCACCTTCGCCGTCCACCCCGCGCAGGCGTGACCAAAACGCACTAGGAGTGCGTTGTGGTCCACGACACGCCGTACTCGCTCCCCAAAACGCACTAGGAGTGCGTTTTGGTCAGCGGACCGCTCGTGGACAAAACCCACTAGTAGTGGGTTTTGGACTTGCCGTAGGGCGTGTCGTGGACCAAAACCCACTAGTAGTGGGTTTTGTCCAGCGCGTGCCGAGCCTGCGGCGCGGGACTGTCGGAGCGGGCTGCCATCATCCGGGCATCCGGCCCGCAGCAGGCAGGTCCGAGCAGAGGTGACATCGCGATGCCCGCACTCGTTCCTCCGGTGGCCGACGAGCGGGACGGACTGCTGTCCTACCTCGCACACGAGCGCCAGGCCCTCCTCCTCGCGGCTTACGGGCTGACCGACGAGCAGGCGCGGGCTACGCCGACAACGAGCACGCTCTCCGTCGGCGGCCTGATCAAGCATGCCGCCAACGTCGAGCGGGGCTGGATCGACACGGTGCTCCAGCGCCGAACCCCCAGGACGACGGAGGACTACCTGGCGGCGTTCCGACTCGGCCCGGACGAGTCCCTGGCCGGCGTACTCGACGACTACGAGCACACCGCCGCGGAGACCGGTACGGCGCTCGCCGCCATCCCCGACCTCGACCTGGCGGTGCCGGTGCCGCCGGGGAGCCCGTGGCTCCCGACCGACATCGACGGGTGGTCGGTGCGCTGGGTCCTGCTGCACCTGATCTCCGACACCGCCCGCCATGCCGGCCACGCCGACATCATCCGCGAATCGATCGACGGTGCGACCGCATACCCGCTCATGGCCGCGGTCGAACACTGGCCGCCTTCGCCGTGGGTGCAGCCGTGGCAGGCACCGACCCACCAGGAGTGAGTACCGGGCCGGGTCACGCGCCGGTGAAGCGCGTGCTGGGCTCTCCGCGCAGCAGACCCGCGGGCAGCCGCCGGCCGCACAGCACCAGGAGCAGGTCCTGCGCCGTACCGGACAACGGTGTCCCGGAGCCGAAGGACCAGTCGATGTCGTCGGCCCGCAACTGGACCCCGTCGAGCTGAGTACCGAAGTGCTTCAGCGTCTTCGGGGTGGACATGCCGGTGAGAACGGTCCGTAGCCGTTCCTCGGGCACACGCCGGCCGATGCCCAAAGGCACCGTGATGTCCAGCCCGTGGATGACGTCGTGGGTCAGCGCACCTTCGAAGCCGCCACCGGGCGGCTTCCAGGGATACGTCGCATTGTCCCGCAACACTGATACGAGTTCGTCGGGCGCTGTGGCCGCATCGCGGCGCGCGCAGCGGTCGGCCATCCGGTGGAACTGTCCGCCCGACCTGACGACCTCGGCGACGAACCGCGGCGTCGAATACCGGAACGGCATCGTCATGTGCGCCACGACCTCACGCACCCGCCAGCCGGCGCACAGCGTCGGCAGATCCCAGCACCGGTCGGGCAGACCACCGAGCACGTCGGCGAGGTCCCGGCGCTCGGCCGCGATCATCGCGCGGATCTCGCGCTCCGTCGTCGTCGAGCTCGTCATGACGACGCCTCGTCACCGACGACGTTCTCCTGCCGGGACGCGCGTACGAGCGTCGAGAGGTAGTCGGCGAAGCGGTCGAGCGAGGTCGAGAAACCGGCCTGCGCCTCGCGGCTGCGGAATGCCTCCGGCACGTTGACCTGGTGGATCCGTACCTCGGTGCGGGAGTCGCCGAGGTCGGAGAGCGTCGACGTGGTCGTCACACCGCTCCCGGTCTCGGTCCACACCAGGCGTTCCGGCTCCACGACCTCGACGAACACCGCGCGCGTCGGGTATCTGCTCCCGTCGGCGTCGTTCACCATGACCGTCTCGAACACGCCGCCCGGACGCGGATCGACGGTGATTTCATCGAGCGGGGCGCTCATCCCGGTCGGGCCCCAGAAGTGGGTCAGGTGCGCCGGTTCGATCAGGCACCGGAACACGAGTTCTCTCGGGGCGTCGAAGACCCGGGTGTAGACCAGCTCAGCCACCTCGGGAGTTGCATTGCTCATCGCTGCTGTCCTTTCTTGCTCCGGGAGGGCGTTCGTTGGAGGGTGCGCAGGTGCGCGTCGAGCTTGTCGAACCGTTCAGTCCAGATCCGCCGGTTGTCCTCGATCCAGGTCAGCGCCGAGTCGAGCGCGTCACGCTCCAGATGGCAGGGGCGGAACTGCGCCTGCCGGGTGCGCGAGATCAACCCGCTCTGCTCGAGGACCTTCAGGTGCTTGGAGATGCCTGGCAGGCTCATGTCGAAGGGCGCCGCCAACTCGTTGACCGTGGCGTCCCCCTTCGCCAGGCGGGTCACGATCGCCCGTCGGGTCGGGTCGGCCAAGGCCGTGAAGGTGGCATCGAGGCGGTCCTCCACCGTCGTCGTCATCGTCCCGCCATCTCCGGGTTCGCGGCCCTGCTCGGCGAGTGGCCCTGGTAGCCGCTCGGTACTGCTACTTCACCATCTGGTTGATTAACTGTCAAGCTAAATAAGCACGGAAAGCTGTCATACGCCGGGGATACCGTCCCTTTGTGAGCGCCACCACCGTCCTGATCTGCGATCGGTGCGGAGTGCTGCTCATCCCGCCCCGCCCGATGAATCCGCGGGAGATTCGGTTATGGGCGCGCGAGAGCCCGGATCGTGCTGACAACTGGATGACGTCGATGCCCATCGGCGGTCTCGACATCTGCGTGGCCTGCAAGGTTCCGGCCGGTGTGTAGCGGGCCGCGCCCTATCCCGCCCGCGGGGCCCGGTATTCCAGCAGCACGACGCCGGCGGCGAATGCGGTGGTCCTGGTCAGGCGCAGGCCGGCCGCCACCTTCTCGGGAAAGAGGCGTTCGCCATACCCCTGTACGACGGGATAGACGAAGAGCCGGTAGACGTCGACCAGCCCGGTCGGCAGCAGGGATCGGACGAGGGTTGCGCTGCCGGTGACGGTCGAACCAGCCGTCCATCGGCGCGATGACGCCGTCGAGGGAGATGTTCTCAGTGACCACCAGATCACGCATATCGGCCGGACTCATGGGAGCTGTGACCTTGGTCGCCGCGGAAATTCATCGGTGCGGTCGTGTGATCGGGCCAGATCTGTCGGACCCTACGCGTAGGTTCCGGCCATGGATTGGAAACTCGAGCTCGTCCCCGTCCCCGTCACCGATGTCGATCGTGCGAAGGCCTTCTACGTCGATCAGGTCGGCTTCAACGCCGACCACGACTTCCAGGTCAACGAGGAGCTGCGCTTCGTCCAGCTCACCCCACCCGGTTCCGCGTGTTCCATCTGCATGGGCACCGGGATCACCACGATGACACCAGGCTCGCAGAAAGGGCTGCAGGTCGTCGTCGACGATGCCGCGGCGGCCCGCAGCGAGCTCGCCGGCCGCGGGGTCAAGGTCAGCGACATCGACGTGCAGGACTGGGGCACGTTCGTCTACTTCGCCGACCCGGACGGCAACACCTGGTCATTGCAGCAGGTGCCACCACGGCCGTAGCGCCGATAGGCGTGGGATCCGTCAGCGTCCGCTGTCGGAACGGAAGATCGGCCAGCCGATCTCGGTCTCCCAGGTGTCTTCGTCCAGGGTGTCGTGCGAGTTGCGCAGGTAGTACTCGCGCAGTGGACCGTCGACGCTGATCTCGTGGCCGGTCGCGTAGGACCCGAGCTTTCCGTAGGTGAGGTCGACGTCGGTCAGCGATCCGTGATGAGTCATGACCGCCAGTTCGACGGCGGGTACCACCAGAGGAACGACCCGGCCGATCCGCCGGACCGTCCCCTCGACCGGGATGAAGACGGTCGCGGCGCCGCTGTCGTGCTGATAGAGATCGCTCGAGTAGAGCCCGCCGCTCGGCCCGGTGGCGTGCAGGTGCTGCGCGTGCACGGTGGCGTGCAGTTCGCCCAGAGCCCCCTGCCACCACGACTCGATGTCGTCGCGGCCGACGACCTGCGCGATACCGACCGCCGGCGTCGCGCGCACCGTCCGGTGCTCGACCTCAGCGGTCGTCTCGGGCTGCTCCAGGAGAGTGCGCAGCGAGTTGGTCGCGCCGCGCGTCCGGGCCAGTTCGGCCTCCAACCGGTCGAGATGCCTGGCGATGAGGGCATTTCGGGTCGGAGCATCGGGTGCGAGGAGCACGGCCTTCACGTCGGCTACCGGCATCTCCAGATCCCGGAGCCGCCGGATGACCTGCGCCGTAGGGATCTGCGCATGCGCGTAGTACCGGTAGCCCGTCTGCGGGTTGATCTCTGCCGGTACGAGCAGGCCGACCTGGTGGTAGTGCCGCAGCATCTTGACACTCAGGTGCGTCATCCGGGAAAAGTCGCCGACCGTGAGCGCTGCTGCCATACCGCCAGTGTCGACTCTCCCCCCATGGGAGGGTCAAGCGGCCATTGCGGGCTTGACCCTCCCGCGGGGAGAGCGGTGAGCGTGGACTCGTTGCCGACCGGCGACGTCACCACACACGAAGGAGCACGACCATGACCACCGCATCCCACCTGACCGGCGTACTGGCCGAGCACGTCGCCGCCGTCAACGCCTTCGACGAGGACGCGATCGTCGCCACGTTCGCCGACGACGCCCTCGTCAACGACGCACATCGGGAGTTCTGGGGCACCGAGGCGATCCGGCGCTGGGTCGCGAGGGAGATGGTCGGAGACAAGGTCAGCCTCGAGGTCGTCGAGGTCGTCGACCATTACGGCGAAACGATCGTGCGTGCCCGCTACGACGGCGAGTACGACAGGACGAATCTGCCCACCGAGCTGATCCTGACCAACTATTTCACCGTCCGGGAGGGCAGGATCGTCAGCCTGATGGTCATCCACAACACAGCGGTCGACGGTGGCCCCTCCGCCGGGTGATCAGGGGCGTTCGATCTTTCCGGCGAAGCGGTAGGTGAGCTCATCCACGGCGGAGACGGTGACGTCGTACCAACCGTCGGCGGTGGGCCAGTCGACGCGGACCGTCCGGCCGGGGCGGACCTCGACGATGCGCTCCTCTGCGCCGAAGTCGTTGGCGTGCAGCGTGAAGCGCGCCGCCCGCCGGCTCTTGTTGGACAGCCGAAGCTGCAGGGCCCGCGAATGCCCGGTCTGCAGCCGGGACGACACGGCCGTGTCACCGGTGTCGCTGCCGGCGAAGGTCCGCAGGAATCCGTTGGGTCCGTGCAGTTCGACGTCATAGCGTCCGTCGCTGGTGGCGACGTGCCAGTCCGCGGAGGACTTTTCTCCCACGAGCAGCGGCGTGGCGGTGATGTCGGCGGCCAGCTTGTCGTAGCCGAGCAGAGACACGGCCGCCGAACCCGCATTGTCGGCCCGGATCCGGAGGGTGTGGCCGCCGACGCCGGCGTCCGCCGTCACCTGGTAGGGCAGGATGCGTTGTCGGCGGCTGGCGAATTCCGGCTTGGGCCGGTGCTGCTGACCCGTCGGCGGCGGGGTGGCCGGCGGCAGTGACTTCTCCGCGTCCGCGATGCGTACGAGCGCCGCGGTGTCCGGCAGGGTCGGGATGCTCGGGTCGTGGTGGGTGAAGTCGAAGCAGCTGGTGAGGTCGCCGCACACCTCGCGTCGCCACCGGGAGATGTTCGGCTCGTGGACTCCGGTAAGCGCCTCGAGGAAGCGGATGACCGAGGTGTGGTCGGACACCTGCGAGTCGACCCAACCGCCGCGGCTCCAGGGCGAGACGACGGTCATCGGCACCCGCGGCCCGAGGCCGATCGGCAGCCCGGTCACGTATTCGCCCGGCGTTCCGGGTGCCGGGAACGGCGCCGGCAGGTGGTCGAAGAAGCCGTCGTTCTCGTCGAAGTTGAGGAAGACGACGCTGGATTCCCACAGCTTCTCGTTCGACCACAGCGCTTCGAGCACCCGGTTGGTGTAGTTCGCGCCGTCGGCCGGGCGGGCCTGCGGATGCTCGCTGTAGGCGTACGGCGCGACGACCCACGACACTGTGGGCAGCGACCCGGACCGGCAGTCCCCGATGAACTGTTCGAGCACGTGGTCCACGTCGTGGCCCTTGCCGGCATCCGGCTTCCAGGCGGCGCGCAGGCTTGCCCGCTGGGCGAGCCGCCGCCGTTTTGGATCGGACGAGGCGAGTGCGTCGTGGTAGGCCTGGAATAGCCACAGCGGATTGTCGCCGTAGTCGCCGACGTAACCGTCGGCCCCGTCGCCGACCTCGTCGTTGGCATAGACCTGCCAGCTGACACCGGCCGCCTCGAGCCGCTCCGGGTACGTCGTCCAGTTGTAGACCGGTACGTAGTCGGCGGGGTTGGAGATCGCCGGTCCGCCGGCGGCGCCGGCCGGGTCGATGGTGCCGGTCCAGTGGTAAAGCCGGTTGGGCGTCGTCGGA
>DASXJE010000116.1 GCA_036497565.1 Mycobacteriales bacterium | reverse complement strand
CGCGTGGTCCTTCCCGACGCAGGTCACCTGCCGTGGGTGGAGCGGCCGGTGGAGTTCACCGCGGTGGTCCGGGACTTCCTCGCCGAACGGGCGGCACCGTGATACCCGACGCCTTCGCGCACGAGATGATCCGGCGTAGCGGCGATGCGGGCCGGGACTGGCTCCGCAGCGTTCCGGGACGCGTCGAGCGGTTGTGCCGACAGTGGGACGCGGAGCTGACCGGTGAACCGACGCTGTACGGCGACGTCAACCTCGTCTTCCCCGCGCGCCGGGCCGGTGCGGGCTGCGTCATCAAGATCTGCTGGCACGAGCACCGGACGTCCGACGAGGCGGCGGCGTTACGGACGTGGGACGGCCGAGGTGCTGTGCACCTGCTCGACGTGGGGCCGGCCGACAACGCGGTGCTGCTCGAGCGACTCGACGCCGGGCGCTCGCTCCGCGATCTCGACCTGCTTCCGGCCGCGGAGATCGCCGGCGGGCTGATCCGCACTCTCACCGTCCCCGCGCCCGCGGGGATCCCTCGCCTGTCCGCCATCGCCGCTGAGATCGCCGCGACGGTGTCGCCGAGACAGCGGGCACTCGGTGATCCGCTTCCGGCGCGGTGGATCGATCTGACCGCGGCTCTCGCCACGGATCTCGGGATCGCCGCCGGCGACGACCTCGTGCACGCAGATCTGCACTACGGGAACGTCCTGGCGGGAACCCGACTGCCCTGGTCGGCGATCGACCCGAAGGCCGTCGCCGGTGACCCCGAGCACTCGGTCCCCGAGCTGATGTGGACCCGGATCGACGACGCCGCGGACGACGCCGCGGTGGGTGAGCTGCTGGGCGTCCTCGTCGCCGCCGGCAAGCTGGACGCCGAAAAGGCCCGGGCGTGGACGATCGTTCGCGCCGTCGACTACTGGCTCTGGGCGCTGGGTGTCGGCTTCACCGAGGATCCGGTGCGCTGCCGTCGGTTGGTCGAGGCGCTGGCCTGACCGTCATTTCCCACCGTGCCAGTCGAGGCAGACGGCGGTGGCGTCGTCGGCCAACTCCCCGTGCCCGTGGTCGAGCGCCGCGTTGGTCAAGAGGCGGACGAACTCCGACGGAATCTGCCGCGCGTGGTCGGCCAGCAGCCGGGCGACGGCGGTGCGGCCGAACGGCTCGATGTCGTCGACGGCGACATCGCTGATCCCGTCCGTGTAGAGCAGGAGCCGGTCGCCCGGGTGCAGCTGCATCGGCTGCTCGACGAAGTCGGTCTCGGCAAACATCCCGAGCGGGGTGTCCGGCCGCAGCGCAAGCTCCGTGACCTCGCCATCGCGCAGCAGCAGCGGGGCGAGGTGTCCGGCGTCCACGACGCCGGCCGTCCCGGTCGGCACGTCGATGCGTATGAAGATCCCCGCGACGTAGCCGGGGTCGCCGAACTGGTCGGCCACATGCCGGGCCGCAAAACGGACCTGGTCGGAAAGACTGTCGCCCCGCCGGCGCGCGTTGCGGATCGTGGTCACGGCGAGGCTGGCCATCAGCGCCGCCCGCACGCCGTGACCCATGGCGTCGGTGACCGACAACGTCAACGACCCGTCCGCGACGGCGTAGTCGAAGGTGTCACCGCCGATCCGGTACGCCGGCTCCAGTGACCCGGCGATCGCGAACTCGGCGCAGTCGTAGGCGAGGACGGGCAGCAGCTCCCATTGGATCTCCGCGGCGATGTCCATGTCGTGGCGTCGACGCAGCACCTCGAACCGGTCGGTGTAACGACGGGCGGCGGAGAGGACATGGCCGAGCACGACCGCCACCTCGTCCAGGTAGGCGCGGTCCTCGGCGCTCACGGTGGGCAGGACGACGTCGAGCACGCCGATGCGTTCGGAGCGCACCCGGACCGGCAGGAGCATGCGGACGTCGCCGCTCTTGTCGGTGACCTCGACGATGCGCTGCCCCCGGAAGGCGACGCCGGGCATCGAGTCGTCGACAGGATATTCGACGAGATGGGCGGCCGCTCCGTGCGGCCCGTCATGGTCGCCGTCGACGGCAGTCAGCAGCCGCTCGGAGTAGTCGGCCACGAGAAGTCTCGTCCGAAGCGCGCCGAGCTGCTCGTGCAGCCGCTCAGCCAGCGTTTCGTCGATCCGGAACGGCGGCTGACCGTCGAGGTCGCGGACGAGCGCACCGATCCCGGAGCCATCAACCATGGGTGGCTACCTCCTCGAGCCGAACCCGACCTTGTCGCCGCACCGGGCTCTGGTATCGCTATCCGCCTCCGTGGCCGTCCCGGTCATGGTCGCTCGGTTTGCGCCCGCCGTCATCGGTGCGGTCGAACGACGCGGGTACGCGCTTGAGGTGCCGGATCATCGAGCGGGCGAGGAAGACCAGAGCGACACCGAGCACGACGATCACGACCAGGCCGATGGGGCCGGCCTGGTTGGACGCCTCGGCCGCCAGCGCGGGCACGAAGCCGGCCGCCGCGGTCACGCCGCGGTCCGCGCCCGGATGCCGGCGAACAGGTCGTCCTCGGGCAACTCGGTGTCGATGAGCGAGCGCGCCAACTCGTAGTCCTCGGTCGGCCACGCCGCCTGCTGGATGGCCAACGGCGTCGCGAACCACCGCCCGGTCGGGTCGACCTGCGTGGCGTGGGCGATCAGGGCCTGGTCACGGATCTCGAAGTAGTCCGCGCAGCGCACCCGGGTCGTGACCCGGTGCGACATGTCCCGCGAGTCGTCCCACTTGGCGAGCCACTCGGCGTAGGGCGAGTCGAGGCCGTGCGAGCGCATCGCCTCGTCGAGCGCCTCGAGCCGCGCCTTGGACATCCCCATCTGGTAGTAGAGCTTCGGTGTCGCCCACGGCTCGCCGGTGCCGGGGAACCGGTCCGGATCGGCGGCGGCGTCGTAGGCCTCGACCGAGACGGTGTGACACATCACGTGGTCGGGGTGCGGGTAACCGCCCCGCTCGTCGTAGGTGACCATCACGTGCGGCTGGAACCGGCGGATCATCTCGACCAGCGGGCGGGCGGCGACCTCGAGCGGCTGCAGCGCGAAGCAACCCTCGGGCAGCGGCGGCTTCGGGTCGCCCTCGGGGAGCCCGGAGTCGACGAAGCCGAGCCACTCCTGACGTACCCCGAGGATCTCGCGGGCGTGGCGCATCTCGCGCTCACGGACCGCGGCGATGTTGTCGGCGATCTCCGGGCGGTCCATCGCCGGGTTGAGGATCGAGCCCCGCTCCCCACCGGTGCAGGTCGCCACGAGCACGTCCGCGCCCTCGCGGACGTAGCGGGCCATCGTCGCGGCGCCCTTGCTCGACTCGTCGTCGGGGTGCGCGTGCACGGCGAGCAGGCGCAGTTGGTCGGTCACCGGTGCACTCTCCCAGCGTCGATCGGTGTTAACCGCATTCTCGCCGACGCCACCGACATCCCCGCCATGACCCCCATAGGGACCTCATGGCGGACGCCCACGGTGAGCGGCTGGATCGGTCGAATGGCCGGACTAGTCGGGAATGGTCGGTAGGGTGGAGAGCAGACATCGGCCCCGCCGGGGATCGATTGCTCGCCCCGGGATTATGCGCTCGGACACCGGCCGATGTTAACTTCGACGTTCGAGTGCGACCCGTTTCGGCAAGGAGCAGTACGTGTCGATGACCGACCACGACGCATCCGTCACCTGGCTCACGCAGGAGGCCTACGACCGGTTGAGGGCTGACCACGACCGGCTCGTCGACAGCCGCCCCGCCATGGCCGCCGAGATCAACGCTCGGCGCGAGGAGGGCGACCTGAAGGAGAACGGTGGCTACCACGCCGCCAAGGAGGAGCAGGGCAAGCAGGAGGCCCGCATCCGCCAGCTCGAGGATCTGCTGCGCACCGCCAAGGTGGGAGAGGCGCCGCCGGACAACGGCGTCGCCGAGCCAGGCATGGTCGTGACCGTCCGCTTCGAGAACGACGACGCGCCGGAGACCTTCCTCATCGGCTCCCGCGAGGAGGCCATGGGTGGCGACCTGGAGGTCTACTCGGCCGCGTCGCCCCTGGGCAAGGCGCTGACCGGGGCCACCGTCGGTGACACCCGCCAATACAGCCTGCCCAACGGCGCCACGATGCGGGTCACCCTGCTGGAGGCGAAGCCGTTCCACCGCTGAACAGCGGCAGCACGCGGTAGGGGATCAGGGTCGAGAGCGCGATCAGCGTCGACGTCCGCACGATGTCCGGGTCCATCACGACCTGATCGATCACCCGCTGCAGGTCGGCGTTGGATCGGGCCACGATCCGGCACAGCAGGTCGCCCTCGCCGGTGATCGTGTGCGCCTCGAGCACTTCCGGGATGCCGGCCAGGTGACCCGCGACGATCTGGTGTCCCCGGCCCTGGCGGATCTCCAGCGTGACGAACGCCGTCACGGCGTAGCCGAGCGAGGCCACGTCGAGATCGGGGCCGAAGCCCCGGATCACGCCGCGACGCAGCAGCCGGTCCAGGCGCGCCTGGACGGTGCCGCGCGCGACGCCGAGGCGCCGTGAGCACTCGAGTACGCCGATCCTCGGCTCGGCGGCGAGCAGGTGGACGAGGCGGGAGTCCAGCTCGTCCAGCGACGTCTCCTCGGGCATCGGCCCTCCCCTGCGCAGACTGGCCAACTTCTGCCGACGTTGGCGCCAGAGGGCTGGACAATATGTCCAGCGCCGCCGACCGTCATTGCGCAGAGTGTACGTCGCCCGCCAGGCTGGTCGTGTCCGCAGCGTCGCAACTGGGAGGCCCCGATGACCGAGACCGCAGCCCGCCCGACCACCCAGGCGACCCGCGCCGACGCCTTCCCGGTGCTCGGCATGGACGCCGTCGAGTTCGTGGTCGGCAATGCCCGCCAGGCCGCGCATTTCTACGCCTCGGCGTTCGGGATGGAGTTGGTCGCCTACGCCGGCCCCGAGTGCGGCACCCGCGACCACGCGTCCTACGTCCTCACCTCGGGCACCGCGCGGTTCGTCTTCACCGCCCCGGTCCGCGCCGGCACCCCGCTCGGCGAGCATCTCGCCCGGCACGGCGACGGCGTCATCGACCTCGCGCTCGAGGTGCCCGACGTGCCGGCCGCCTACGCCTACGCGACCGCCCACGGCGCGCTCGGCCTCGAGGAGCCGCACGAGCTCAGCAACGGGCACGGCACCGTCGTCCGCGCCGCGATCGCGGCCTACGGCGACACCCGGCACTCGCTGATCGACCGGTCCCGCTACACCGGCCCCTACCTTCCCGGCTACGTCGCGCGGGAGCCGATCACCGCGCCGCCGGCCACGCGCACCTTCACGGCGATCGACCACTGCGTCGGCAATGTCGAGCTCGGCAAGATGGATGAGTGGGTCGAGTTCTACCACCGGGTCATGGGCTTCACGAACATGAAGGAGTTCGTCGGCGACGACATCGCGACCGAGTATTCGGCGCTGATGAGCAAGGTGGTCGCAGACGGGTCCCGGAAGGTCAAGTTCCCGCTCAACGAGCCGGCCGCCGGGAAGCGGAAGTCGCAGATCGACGAGTATCTCGAGTTCTACGGCGGCCCCGGCGTCCAGCACATCGCGCTGGCGACCGACGACATCGTCGCGTCGGTGCGGCACATGGCGGCCGCCGGCGTCGCGTTCCTGCAGACCCCGGACAGCTACTACGAGGAGCTCGGCAACTGGGTCGGTGACACCCGGGTCCCGCTCGACACCCTGCAGGACCTGAAGATCCTCGCCGACCGCGACGAGGACGGCTACCTGCTGCAGATCTTCACCGCACCCGTGCAGGACCGGCCGACGGTGTTCTTCGAGCTGATCGAGCGGCACGGGTCGATGGGGTTCGGCAAGGGCAACTTCAAGGCCCTCTTCGAGGCGATCGAGCGCGAGCAGGAGCGCCGCGGCAACTTGTGACGACGCCCGGCCCGCGACTCTGGCACGCTGGAGGGTGATGGCCGATCAGCGGCGATACGACGACGGCACCCGACCGGTGCCGGCGTACCGCGACGTGCCGCCGAGCGGGCTCATCTCCCCGACATCGGCGGCCGACGCCACCGCACCCGGCCCGGTCGCCGGCCCGTTCGGCGACTCGCTGAGCGCCGCGTCCGCGCTCGCCGCCCCGCCCCCCGCGGGTGCCGCGCTGCCCGGGAGCGAGACCGCGCTCGACTTCGGCCGCTTCCCCGACTCCACCCGGATCTCCTCCCCCGACCTGGCCGGTCCCCCGCCAGCTCCGCCGCCACCTCCCGCGCCGCGACCTGCCCCCCGACCGTCGGCGACCCCGGCACCGCCGCAACCGCCGGTACGGCGAGCGCCCGTCGAGGCCGAGTCGGAACGGCAACCGGCCGCCGCCGCGGCCGAACCGGTCGAGCCGGCCGAGCCGACCAGCCCGATCCAGGAGGGCGACCAGGTGCACCTGGATCCGCTGCTGTACCGCAGGGTGCGGCCCCGCGCGGACCAGCGGCAGTCCGGGCCGCCGGCGGATGCGCCGTGGGCGCCACCGCGCGGCACCGTGCCGTGGACGCCGCCGCCGCGACCTGGCTCGCCCCGTGGCACGACCGGGTCCCGAGGCGTTCCGAGACTCGGCGAGCCCGGATCCGGCCCCGGACCGGTCCGACCACCCCAGTCCGCACCGGGCCAGCACGCACCGGGCCAGTCCGCGCCGGGCCAGTCCGCGCCGGGCCAGCGCGGCCCCGGGCGGCAGCCGGCGCGCCGCGGTGCCCGTCCGTGGTGGCTGCTGATCGTCGCGGCGATCCTGATCTTCAACCTGGCCCGCGGCTGCGGTCACATCTGAGTCAGCTGAAGACCAGCGTGTGCCCGCTGTCGCGCAGGGTGGCGAGCAGTGCAGCGCAGTGCTCCTCCCCGCGGGTCTCCACCGACAGGGCGACCTCGACCTCGCCGAGGTGCAGCTTCGCGCCGGTGCGCGAGTGTTCGACGTCGAGCACATTGGCCCCGGCGTCGGCGAGCAGCGCGAGCAGGCGGGCGAGCTCGCCCGGGCGGTCGGCGATGCGCAGTCGGAAGGACAGGTAGCGGCCGGCGCTGATCATGCCGTTCTGGATGACCCGCAGCAGCAGCACCGGGTCGATGTTGCCGCCGGAGAGCACGGCGACCACCGGCGGCTCGAACCGCTCGGGCTCTTCCATGATCGCGGCGACGGCGGCGACACCGGCCGGCTCGACGACCAGTTTCGCGCGCTCCAGGCACAGCAGGAGTGCACGGGAGAGCGCCTCCTCGGACACCGCGACCATGTCGTCGACGAGGTCGCGGACGAGCGGGAAGGTGAGATCGCCGGGGCAGCCGACGGCGATCCCGTCCGCCATCGTCGCCATCGACTTCAGCGGCACCGGGCGGCCCTCGGCGAGTGATCCCGGGAACGCCGCCGCGCCCGCGGCCTGCACGCCGACCACCCGCACATCCGGCCGGATCCCCTTCACCGCCGTCGCGAGACCCGCGGCGAGTCCGCCCCCGCCGGTGCTGACCGCGATCGTCCGCACATCCGGACACTGATCGAGGATCTCCAGGCCCACCGTGCCCTGGCCGGCCACGATGTCGGGGTGGTCGAACGGATGGATGAAGATCGCGCCGTGCTCGTCGGCGTACGCCGTCGCCGTCTCGATGGTCTCGTCGACCGCCTCCCCGGTCAGCTCCACCCGCGCGCCGTAGGCCTTGGTCGCGGCGATCTTCGGCAGCGGCGCGCTGACCGGCATGAAGACCGTGGCCGCGGCGCCGAGCAGCCGGGCGGCGAGCGCGACGCCCTGCGCGTGGTTGCCGGCGCTGGCCGCGACCACGCCCCGCGCCCGCTCCTCGTCGGTGAGCCGGGCGATCCGCACGTAGGCGCCGCGGATCTTGAACGAGCCGGCCCGCTGGAGGTTTTCGCACTTGAGGTACGCCGGGCCGCCGACCAGTTGGGACAGCGGCCGGGACCCCTCCACCGGCGTGACCCGCACGACGCCGGTCAGGAGTTCCTGCGCCGCCCGGACATCGTCGACGGTGACCTGTCCCATGTCCGGCATCCTGCCATCACGCCGTCAGTCGCCGGTCGCCCCGTCGATCCGCTCGCGGAGAAAGTCGGCATGGCCGTTGTGCCGGGCGTACTCCTCGATCATGTGGATGTAGATCCACCGCAGCGTCACCCCGTTGCCGCGCCGCTTGCGCGCGCCGACGGCATCGAGATCGGGGTGCGCCTCGCCGACTGCGCGGACGTGGTCCAACTCGGCGCGGAAGATGGCCAGGTCGGCCGCGACGTCGGCGGTGTCGACGTCGTCGAAGTCGCCGTCGAGGTTGTCGTCGGACCAGTACAGCCGAGCCACGTCCTCATCGAGCAGGACCCGGCGGAACCAGTTGCGCTCGACCTCGGTCATGTGCCGGACCAGGCCCAGGAGTGACAGGGAGGACGGCGGCACCGAGCGGTCGCGCAGCTGGTCGTCGGACAGACCCTCGCACTTCACCAGCAGCGTGGCGCGGTGGAACTCCAGCCAGGACTCGAGCATCGGACGCTCCGCGGCGACGAACGGCGGATCGGTGCGATTGCTGGCGTCGGGGAACTCAGGCTCCGGGGTCTGCTGGTCGGTCATCCGGCAACTTTATGGGGATGGCGGTCAATCCGCCGACCAATACCGCTCACCCTTCGCGAGCAGCGCCGCCGCACCCACCAGGCCCGCCTGCTGGTCGAGGGCCGCCGGGATGATCGGCACCTCCTTGGCGTAGTAGATCCGGGCGTGCTCGGCGTAGGAGCGGTGCAGCGGGTCGAAGAGCAGCGGGCCGGCCTGCGAGAGTCCCCCGCCGATGGTCACGAGGTCGATGTCGACGAGGGCCACCGCCGAGGCGATGCCGAGCCCGAGCAGCCGGCCGGCCCGCTCGAACGCCTCCCGCGCCACCGGGTCGCCGGCCCGCGCGTCGTCGGCGAGGTCGCGCGCGGACGGATGGTCGGCGGTGCCGGCCGGCGCCTGCCACCCGTGGCGCACGGCCCATTCGGCGACCCGGGGCCCGCGGGTCTCGGCCTCCACGCAGCCGTGGCCACCGCAGCCGCAGGACTGCCCGCCGGGCACGACCACGATGTGGCCGACGTGACCGGCGTTGCCGGTCGCTCCGTCGATGGCGTGCCCGCCCAGGATCAGGCCGCCGCCCACGCCGGTGGACACCACCATGCCCATCAGGTTGTCGTGCCCGCGGCCGGCGCCGAGCCAGTGCTCGCCGATCACCGCGCAGATCGCATCGTTGTGCAGCCGCACCGGCTTGTCGGGGAACCGCGCCGCCAGCCGGGCACGCAGCGGGAAGCTCCGCCAGGCGGGGATGTTCAACGGCGACACCTCGCCGGCCGGCCAGGTCATCGGCCCGCCGCACCCGACACCGACGCCGTCGATGCTGGTCTCGGAGACGGCCCCGCCGGTGGCCTCGGAGGCGCAGGCCAGCACCCGGTCGATCACCGAGCACAGCGCGACCCACAGCGCCTCGGCGTCGGCGGACGGGCCGTAGGGCGTCGCCACCCGGTCGGCGGCCAGCACGGTGCCTGTGTGATCCACCACACCGGCGGCGAACTTCGTGCCGCCGAGGTCGAGGGCGAGGATGGGCGACGTACCGACCGGGCTGACCATGCGCGACATTCTGGCCTACCCGCCGAGGTCGGGTATGTGCGGTGCCACGTCGGACGTCGTACCTTCGAACGGTGACGACACCGCCTTCTCCCACCACGCTCGGTGCGCTTCGCGAGTCGGGCCACGTCCACCGCTCGGTCAAGGCCGAGCTCCGCCACAACCTGCTCGACCGGCTCTCGTCGGGCGAGCCCAGCATTCCCGGCATCGTCGGCTTCGACGAGACCGTCATCCCCGAGGTCGAGCGGGCCGTGCTCGCTGGCCACGACCTGGTGCTGCTCGGTGAGCGCGGCCAGGGCAAGACCCGGCTGATCCGGACCCTGTCCGGACTGCTCGACGAGTGGACCCCGGTCGTCGAGGGCTGTGAGATCAACGACCACCCCTACGCGCCGGTCTGCCGGCGCTGCCAGGCGTTGCTCGCCGACCTGGGCGAGACCCTCCCCGTGTCGTGGAAGCACCGCAGCGAGCGGTACGGCGAGAAGCTCGCCACACCCGACACCAGCGTCGGCGACCTCATCGGCGACATCGACCCGATCAAGGTGGCCGAGGGACGCACCCTGGGCGACCCGGAGACCGTCCACTACGGGCTGCTGCCGCGCACCAACCGCGGCATCTTCAGCGTCAACGAGTTGCCTGACCTCGCCGAACGGATCCAGGTCTCGCTGCTCAACGTGCTCGAGGAGCGGGACATCCAGGTGCGCGGCTACGCGCTGCGCATGCCGCTCGACGTCCTGCTCGTCGCCAGCGCCAACCCCGAGGACTACACCAACCGGGGCCGGATCATCACCCCGTTGAAGGACCGCTTCGGCGCCGAGGTGCGCACCCACTACCCGATCGAGCTGGCCGACGAGCTGGCCCTGATCCGGCAGGAGGCGCAGCTGCGCTGGGACACCGGCGAGCACGGCTCGGGCCAGCGCGGCACCCACGTCGCGCCTCTGGTGCCGACCCACCTGGTCGACATCGTGGCCCGGTTCGCCCGGCTGGTGCGCGACGCCCCGCAGGTCGACCAGCGCTCCGGGGTGAGTGCCCGGTTCGCCATCGCCGCGGTCGAGACGGTCGCCGCGTCGGCCGTACGCCGGGCCGCGATCACCGGCGAGCCGAGTGCGGTCGCGCGGGTCTGCGACCTGCCGGCGGTGATCCCCGCGAGCCGGGGCAAAGTCGAGTTCGACGACGCCGACGAGGGCCGGGAGATCGACGTCCTGGCGCACCTGCTGCGGCGGGCCACCGCGGAGACGTTCCGGGCCACCCTGGCCGGGGTCGACCTGTCCGGGCTGCAGCACAAGTTCGACGAGGGCGCGACGGTCGAGACCGGGGATCTCGTCCCGGCCGCCGAGCTGCTCCGTCAGGTCGGACCGTTCCAGGGCCTGGCCACGATCCTGGAGCGGCTCGGCATCGAGGAGGGCGTGGAAAACCCCGGCCTGGCCGCGTCGGCGCTCGAATTCGGGCTGGAAGGGCTGCACCTGTCCCGCCGACTCGCCAAGGACGAGGTCCAGGGCCGCGTCCTCTACGGAGCCTGAGCCGTGGCCGCACCGGACCCGCACCACCGGTCGCGTTACTCGGCCTGGCACGGCGGCCGCGACCCACTGGAGCCGCCGTTCGACGTACGCCGGGCGCTGGACGAGATCGGCGACGACGTCCTGGAGGGCGACAGCCCGGCGGAGGCGCTGCAGCGCATGCTGCGGCGCGGCACCGACGGGCTGCGCGGACTCGACGACCTGCGCCGCCGGGTCCGCGAACGCCAGCGTGCGGCCCACCGCAAGGGCCAGCTCGACGGGACGCTGGAGCAGGTCAAGGAGCTGCTCGACCGGGCGCTGGAGTCCGAACGCCGCGAGCTGCTCCCCGACCCCTCCGACGCGGCCCGCCTCGCCGAGTCCGAGCTCGACACCCTGCCCAACGACCCGGCCCGCGCCGTCCGCGAGCTGAGCGACTACGACTGGCGCAGCGACGAGGCGCGGGCGGCGTACGAGGAGATCAAGGACCTGCTGCGCCGCGAGGTGCTCGACAGCCAGTTCCGGGGCATGAAGCAGGCGCTGCAGGGCGCCAACGAGCAGGACATGGCGCGGGTCAAGGACATGCTCGCCGACCTCAACCAGATGCTCGCCGCCGACGCGCGGGGCGAGCACACCCAGGAGCAGTTCGACGAGTTCATGGCCAAGCACGGGGAGTTCTTCCCCGACGCGCCGGCCAACCTCGAGGAGCTGGTCGACTCCCTCGCCCGGCGCGCGGCCGCGCAGCAGCGGCTGATGGACAGCCTCTCCGACGAGCAGCGCCAGGAGCTGTCCGACCTGATGGCCGGCGCGATGTCGGACGTCGGTCTGGCCAGCGAGCTCGACCAGCTCGGCCAGCAGCTGCAGGCGGCCCGGCCGGACCTGCGGTGGGGCGGGCAGGAACGGATGCGGGGCGACCGGCAGATGGGCCTCGGTGACGCCACCACGGCGTTGGAGGAGATCGCCGATCTGGAGGAGCTCGAGTCGCTGCTGGACCAGGACTACGCCGGGGCCACCCTCGACGACGTCGACCAGGAGCTGGTCGAACGCGCGCTCGGGCGGGGCGCGGTCGACGACGTGGAGGCCCTGCGCCGGATCGAACGCGAGCTGGAGCGGCAGGGCTACCTGGTCCGGCAGGAAGGCAAGCTGCAGCTCTCCCCGCGCGCCGTACGCCGGCTCGGGTCGACCGCGCTGCGCCGGGTGTTCACCGAGCTCAGCGCCACCGGTCGGGGCAGCCACGACGTCGCCGACGCGGGCGCCGCGGGCGAGCCGACCGGCGCGAGCCGGGGGTGGCAGTACGGCGACGAGCAGCCGCTCGACGTCGTCCGCACCCTCACCAACGCCGTGCGGCGGTCCGAGCCCGGTCGGGGAGTGAAACTCGCGGTCGACGACTTCGAGGTGATCGAGACCGAACGTCGTACCAGCGCCGCAGTCGCGCTGCTAGTCGACCTGTCCTATTCGATGGCGCTGCGCGGGGCGTGGGGCGCGGCGAAGTCGACCGCGCTGGCGCTGCACAGCCTGGTGACCACCCGCTATCCGCAGGATGCGATCGAGGTGATCGGCTTCAGCCGCTACGCGCGGGCGCTGCAGACCACCGAGCTGGCCGGCATGTCCTGGGACATGGACCAGGGCACCAACCTGCAGCACGCGCTGATGCTGGCGTCGCGGCACCTGGCCAAGCATCCGGACAGCGAGCCGATCATCATGGTGGTGACCGACGGCGAGCCGACGGCGCACCTGACCCGCGACGGCAATGCGGAGTTCGCGTGGCCGCCGCTGCCGGAGACGGTGAGCCTGACGTTCGCCGAGGTCGAGCGCGCCACCCGCCGCGGCGCGACGATCAACGTGTTCCTGCTCGCCGACGAGCCGGGTCTCGTGCACTTCGTCGACTCGATGGTCGAACGCAACGGCGGGCGGGTGTTCTCGCCGAGTCCGGACCGCCTGGGCGAGTTCGTCGTCCGCGACTACCTGCGGGCCAGGAGGGGTCGCCGCCGCCGATAGGCTGCCGCGCATGAAGGTGCTGCTCACCCTCCACCTGATCGGTGCGGTGTTCCTGGTCGGTCCGGTCGTGGGCTCGTGCATGGTCGCCATGCGGGCGACCCGCACCGGCGACGTCGAGGCGGCGCGCGGCGCGGCCCGCACGACCACCATCTACGGATGGGCGACGCTCGCGGTGTTCGTGCTCGGCGCCGCGATGGTGCAGGGCAAGGACCGCAGCGGGCACTTCTCCTTCACCAACACCTGGATCATCGCGTCGATCGTGCTGTACGCCGCCGCGTTCGTGCTGACGGTCTTCGTCCTCGCTCCGGCCCTGCAGGACGCCGCGACGAAACCGCTGCGGCCGCAGCTCGCCGCGGTAGCCGGCATCATCACCGTGCTCTACCTGGCCATCGTCGTACTCATGGTCTACAAGCCGTGAGCGTGCGGGTCGAGCAGGCCCTTCCCGCGGTCACCATCCCGCTGATCCACCGGGTGCTGCGGCCGCACCAGGAGTGGGCGGAGGCCGCGCAGATCGGTGCCGCTCCAGGGGCGGTCGGGCTCGCGGCGTACCTCGACGACCG
>DASXJE010000115.1 GCA_036497565.1 Mycobacteriales bacterium | reverse complement strand
CCGGGCACCGGGCGCGGCGGAGGCGGTGACCGGCGGCGTCGACGCGCGGGCCGCCTTCGCCCAGCGCGACTACATGACCAGCAACTGGACCGACGACGGACAGCTGCCCTGGCTGCAGGAGCGCGGGGTCAGACTGGTGCGGGGGCAGGGCCGGCTCACCGGCGAACGCACGGTCGAGGTGACCGCACCCGACGGGTCGACCGAGACGCTGCGGGTCCGGCGGGGGGTCATCCTCGCGACCGGGACCAGAGCGGCGATACCCCCCATCGACGGACTCCGGGAGAGCCGCCCGTGGGACAACCGCGACATCACCTCGGCGAAGGAGGTGCCCGGCCGGTTGATCGTGCTCGGTGGCGGCGCGATCGGGTGCGAGATGGCCCAGGCCTACCGGCGGCTCGGCAGCGACCAGGTCACCGTGGTCGAGGGCATGGACCGGTTGCTGGCCCGCGAGGAGCCCTTTGCGAGCGAGGAGGTGCGGGCGGCGTTCGAGGCCGAGCAGATCACGGTCCTCACCGGCGCTCGCATGTCGGCGGTGCAGCGTTCCGGCGACGACGGACCCGTGCGGGCCACGCTGGACGACGGCCGGCAGCTCGAGGGCGACGAGATCCTCGTCGCGGTCGGTCGTCGGCCGACCACCGCCGACATCGGCCTCGACGTCGTGGGGCTCGAACCCGGACGCTCCGTCACCGTCGACGACCGGATGCGCGCGGTCGGCGTACCGGGCGAGTGGCTCTACGCCATCGGCGACTGCAACGGGCGGGCGCTGTTCACCCACATGGGCAAGTACCACGCGCGGATCGCGGCCGACAACATCCTCGGCAAGGACATCACCGACCGGGCGAGCTCCGACATCCTGACCCGGGTCACCTTCACCGACCCGCAGGTCTGTGCGGTCGGGCCCACCGAGGCGCAGGCGCGCGAGCGTGGACTGAACGTGCGTCCGTTGCGGTATCCGACCGGGGGAGTGCCCGGCGCCTACGTACGCGGCAACGGCATCGCCGGCACCAGCCAGCTCCTGGTCGACGACGATCGCCGGGTCGTCGTCGGCGCGACCTTCACCGGGCCCGACGTGCAGGAGCTGCTGCACTCGGCGACCGTCGCCATCGCCGCAGAGGTCACCCTCGATCAGCTCGCGCACGCCGTACCCGCGTTCCCGACGGTCAGCGAGGTGTGGCTGCACATGCTCGAGGCCTACGGCATCTGAGCAGCTGCGTCGTCAGGCGGACGTCGTACGGCGCTCCGCCTCGGCGATCGCCCAGGCGGCGTTGACCAGACCGATGTGGCTGAACGCCTGCGGGAAGTTGCCGAGCAGCTCGCCGGTGGCCGGGTCGATCTCCTCGGCGAGCAGGCCGACGTCGTTCGCGAAGGCCGCGGCCCGGGCGAAGACCGCCCGCGCCCGGTCGGGCCGACCGGCCATCGCGAGCGCCTGCGCGAGCAGGAAGGTGCAGAGCAGGAAGGTGCCCTCCTCGCCGGCCAGCCCGTCGACACCGCCCTCGGTGAGGTAGCGGTAGACCAGCCCACGGTCGTCGGTCAGCCGCTGCTCGATGGCGTCGATCGTCGCGAGCATCCGCGGGTCGTCGGCGGGCAGGAACCCGACGATCGGCATCATCAGGTTGGACGCGTCGAGCCCGGCGGACCCGAAGTACTGCGTGAAGGCGCCGACCTCCTCGTTCCACCCGTCGCGGAGCACCGCCTCGTGGATCTCGTCCTGCACCGATCTCCAGCCCGGCACTTTGTCGGTGGCGTCCAGCCGCCCGGCGAGACTGACGGCGCGGTCGAGAGCGACCCAGCACATCAGCTTGGAGTAGAGGAAGTGCTGCGGCTTCCCGCGCACCTCCCAGATGCCCTGGTCGGGCTCCCGCCAGCGCACTGCGGCGGTGTCGGCGAGGGCGACCAGGAAGTTGCGCATGTCCGGGTCGATCTCGGTGAGCTGGTATGCCAGCCGGTGTGCGGCGCCGAGCAGCTCGCCGTAGACGTCGACCTGTTGCTGGCTCCACGCCCCGTTGCCGACCCGGACCGGTCGGCTGTCGCGCCACCCGGCGAGATGGCTCAGCTCGCGTTCGGACAGGTCGTGTTCGCCGCCGACGCCGAACATGATCTGCAGCGGCTTCGCGACGGCGACCGAGCTGGCGGCAGCGGTGGTCATGAACGCGAAGAAGTTGCCGGCCTCGTCTGGACACGCGGCGACCCACAGCGCCTCCATGGTGAAGCTGGCGTCGCGGACCCAGGAGAAGCGGTAGTCCCAGTTGCGTTCGCCGCCTACGCCTTCCGGCAGTGAGGTGGTGGCCGCGGCGACGATCGCGCCGCTGGGCTGGAAGGTGAGTCCCTGCAGTACGCGTCCGCTCTGGTGCACCAGGTCGCGCCACGGGCCGTCGTAACTCTGATGCAGGTCCGACCACGACTGCCAGGCGGCGACGGTGCCGGCGATGCGTTTGGCGATCTCGGCCGGCGTCCAAACGTGGGCTGGTGCCTCCTCGAGCGTCGAACGGTGCAGCGCGAAGGCGATCGTGTCGCCGGCCCGGAGGGTTGCCCGGCAGCGCGCGACCGATCGGTCGAGGGTCAGGTCGACGGGGGAGGAGAGCACCAACCATTCCGCGCCGCCCCGTGCGGTGACGCCGCCGGCGACGGAGCTGAGCAACGGGACGACGATGCCGTACTCGGGGCGTGGGGCGTATTCCACGTCGATGTCGACGGTGCCGTGGGTGCAGGACACCGACCGCAGCAGCAGGTTGGGCGCACCGGCACCGAGTTGGTGGCCGTGGTTGTCCTGGCCCACCGCGAGTGCGTCGGTGAGCACTGCGGTTCCGCCTGCGGTCGTGAAGGTGGTCTCGAGCACGAGGCTGCTTGCGGCGTAGGCACGCCTCGACTCGTAGGCACCCGACGGCCGGATCGACCAGTGACCGGCCTCGTCGTCGAGGATGCGGGCGAAGACGGATGGGCTGTCGAAGCGGGGGAAGCACAGCCAGTCGACCGAGCCGCCGGTGGTGACGAGCGCGGCCGAGTGACAGTTGGAGAGCAGTGCGTGGTCTGCGATCGCGACGGTGCTCATGGCAACCCCCGGGATCTACGGTATCCGGCCCGGTGGCCCGATCAGCGACTCTCGGGGTATCCGGTCGGCGGGGCCGAGATGTCATCGAGCGCACGGCGGATCTCCTCCGGCAGCGTGACCGTCTCGGCGGCGAGGGAACCGACGAGCTGTCCCACCGTGCGGGCGCCGAGGATCGGGGCGACGACACCCGGTCGGTCGCGGACCCAGGCGAGGGCCACGACCAGGGGCGACGTACCGAGACCTTCGGCGGCGGTGATCACCGCCTCCACGACGCGGGATGCGTCATCGGAGAGGAACGGGGCGACGAAATCCGAGAAGTGGTCGGAGGCTCCCCGGGAGTCCGAGGGCGACCCGCTGCGATATTTGCCGGTGAGGACCCCCCGCCCCAACGGCGACCAGGGCAACAGCCCGACGCCGGTGTGCCGGCACGCGGCCACCACCTCGCGTTCGATCCCGCGCTGCAGCAGGGAGTACTCCACCTGGTTGGCGACGATCGGCGCCCGGCCAGGTCCGGCCGAACGCTGCCAGGTTGCGGCGGCCGCGGTCTGCCAGCCGCAGAAGTTGGAGACGCCGGCGTAGTGCGCCCGGCCGCTGGCCACCGCGGTGTCGAGCGCGGCCAGGGTCTCCTCCAGCGGGGTCGCGTCGTCCCAGGAGTGCAGTTGCCACAGCTCCACATGGTCGGTGCCGAGCCGATCCAGCGAGGCATCCAGGGCGGACAGCAGGTGCCCGCGGGAGGAGCCGCGGCCCATCGCCCCGGGCCCGGTGCGGCCGTGCGCCTTGGTGGCCAGGACGATCTCGTCACGGGGTACGACGTGGTCGAGGAGCCGGCCGAGCAGCTGCTCGCTCTCGCCGCCGGCGTAGACGTCGGCGGTGTCGACCAGGGTTCCGCCGGCGTCGCGGAACGTCGTCAGTTGCGCGGCGGCGTCGTCCTCGCGGGTGTCCCGGCCCCAGGTCATGGTGCCGAGCCCGAGCCGGGATACGACCAGACCGCTACGGCCGAGCGCGCGTTCCTCCATGCCGTCGGTCCTCCCGCTCGAGATGTCGGGCAAACGTACCGGCACGCAGGGAGCAGCGCGGGGAGGACGGCTAGGGTGACGGCACGGGTCGGCGTTCCCGGGCCGACGGTGGGGAGCGGCATGCGGCTGGGACTCAATCTCGGCTACTGGAGCGCCGGATCGGGCGTGGAGAATCTCGCCCTCGCCGTCGAGGCCGACCGGCTGGGGTTCTCCGTCGTCTGGGCGGCCGAGGCCTACGGGTCGGACTCTCCGACCGTGCTCGCCTGGATCGCCGCCCAGACACCGCGGATCGACGTCGGTAGCGCGGTCATGCAGATCCCCGCGCGGTCGCCGGCCGCGACCGCGATGACCGCGGCGACGCTCGACACGCTGTCCGCCGGCCGGTTCCGCCTGGGGCTGGGGGTCTCCGGCCCGCAGGTGTCCGAGGGCTGGCACGGGGTGCGCTTCGACGCGCCGGTGGGTCGCACCCGCGAGTACGTCGCCATCGTCCGGCAGATCCTGCACGGGGAACGCCTGTCCCACACCGGCCGGCATTACCAGTTGCCGCTACCCGACGGGCCGGGCAAGTCCCTGCGCCTGACCATGCGCCCCTACCGCGAGCACCTGCCGATCTACCTCGCCGCGATGGGACCGAAGAACCTGCGGCTGACCGGTGAGGTCGCCGACGGGTGGCTGGCGCTGTTCCTGTCGCCGGAGCATGCCGCGGGCGACCTCGCGACGATCGCGGAGGGGCGGGCGTGGGCGGACCGCACGATGGCCGGCTTCGACGTCGTACCGACGGTGCCGCTGTCGGTCCACGACGACGTCGCCGCGGCCGGCGACCGCGTGCGGGCTTACGCCGCGCTGTACCTCGGCGGGATGGGCACGAGGACGGACAACTTCTACAACCAGGCGGCCCGCCGGATCGGGTTCGAGCAGGCCGCCGAGCAGATCCAGGACCGTTACCTCGCCCGCGACTACGACGGTGCGGCGGCCGCCGTACCGCAGGAGTTCCTCGACGCGACGGCACTGCTCGGACCGCTCGAACGGATCGCCGAGCGGATGCAGGCTTACGCCGAGTGCGGGGTCACCACGTTGTCGCTGAGCCCGCACGGTGCGTCCTTCGACGAGCGGGTCGCGGCGCTGCGGACCGCCGCCGCGGCCCTGGAGCGCTCAAAAGTCACTTAGCTCCCGGACCGGCCGCACCTCGACCAGGCCCAGCGCGGCCTCGGGCATCCGCGCCGCGGATTCGACCGCCTGCTCGACGTTGTCGCAGTCGAGCAGAAAGAAGCCGGCGAGGTGCTCCTTCACCTCGGCGAACGGCCCGTCGGTCGCCGTCGTACGGCCCTCGCTCACCGCGACCCGCTTGCCCGACGACGGATCGGCCAGAGCGGCCGACGCGATCAGTTCACCGGAGGCGGCGAGATCCTCACGGAGACCGGCGTAGTAATCGAGACCCTCGGAGCGCTGGGCATCGGAGAAGCCCTCCCAGATCTCCCGGGATGCCGGGTTGCTGTAGATCAGGACCACGAATTTCACCGTTCCTCCTCAGCTCTCCGACATCCTGGCACGGCGTGTGTCGAATTCCGATCGGTGGCTTCGACACCCCTGTGAGTCGCGCCCGCAGGGGGTGCGGACGCCGAGGAGGACATCATGACCACCACGGAACAGACGCAGGACGAGGCGCGGATCCGCGAGATGATGGCCGAGTGGGTCACCGCGATGAGGGCCGGAGACGCCGAGCGGATCGTTTCGCGCTACACCCCGGATGCGGTGAACTTCGACCTCGCGCCGCCGCTGCAGCACTCCGGCCCCGAGGTGCACGACGCGAACGGGCTGCAGGCCTGGTTTTCCACCTTCGACGGTCCGGTCGACTACGAGATCCGGGACCTGTCCGTGACCGCGGGGGAGGACCTCGCCTTCTGCCACAGCCTCAACCGGCTCACCGCCACGCCGCACGGCGTGCCCGAGCCGTTCGAGCTGTGGTTCCGCGCCACCGTGTGCCTGCGCAAGGTCGACGGCGCGTGGCTGATCGCGCACGAGCACAAGTCCACTCCGTTCTACATGGACGGCAGCTTCCGGGCCGCCCTCGACCTCAAGCCATAAGGAGCACCATGTTCGAGCACACCAAGGCATTCAGCGGTTTCTCCGTCGACGACATCGCCCGCGCCAAACAGTTCTACGGCGACACCTTGGGGATTCGCGTATCGGAAGAGCACGGCATGCTCCATCTGCACATCGCCGGCGACCGCGACACGCTCGTCTATCCCAAGCAGGACCACACGCCGGCGACGTACACCATCCTCAACTTCCCGGTCGGGGACATCGAGTCGGCGGTGGACGAACTCACCGCGCGTGGCGTGCAGTTCGAGATCCACGACAGCACCGACGCGAAGGGGATCATGCGCCACGGCGGTCCGCTGATCGCCTGGTTCAAGGACCCCGCCGGTAACTTCCTCGCCGTACTCCAGCAGGACTGACCCGTGGACAAACCCACTACTAGTGGGTTTTGGTCCACGACACGCCGTGCCGGACGTCCAAAACCCACTACTAGTGGGTTTTGTCCGGCGGCGGGTTCTGTCCAGCAGCACCGAGACCGGCGTCACTCCTCGGTCAGGTGCTCGGCCTCGTGGCGTTGGCGCTCCTCGCCGCGTTCGTACGCCTCGCTGCGTTGCCGGGCCGACGCACGGGTCGCGTCCAGGAACACCTGCGTGATCTCGGGGTGGCGGGTCTGCAGCTCCCGGTCGATGCGGCTGCTGACCCGCTCGACCTCGTCGGAGCTCAGCCCGTCGACGAGGTCCAGCCGTACGGCGAGCAGGCTGTCCTCCGGCCCGAGTCTCATGCTGAGCAGGTCGACCACCGCGTCCACCTCCGGGAACGACTCCAGCTCCTGCATGAGTTCGGCCCGAAGCTCCGGATCGACGGCTTCGCCGATCAGCATTTCCTTGGTGTCCCGGCCGAGGAAGAACGCCACGACCGCCAGGAGTACGCCGATCGCGATCGCGGCAGCCGAGTCCCACACCGACTGGCCGGTGAGCTGATGAAGCCCGACGCCCAGGGCCGCGAGCACCAGCCCCACCAGGGCGGCGGAGTCCTCCGACGCCACGGTCTTGACGGTCGGGTCGGTGCTGCGCTTGATGTGGTCCCACACCCCGCGGTTGCTGCGGCGTGCCTCGCCGCGTAGCTGGTTCCACGCCTTCAGGAACGAGGTTCCCTCGGCGACGAACGCGGCCGCCAGCACGATGTAGGAGAGCAGCGCGTCGGTCTCCTCACCGCCGTGCAGCAGCCCGGTAATTCCCTGGTAGAGGGAGAACACCGAGCCGGAGACGAAGATCCCGATGGCGGCGAGCAGGGACCAGAAGAACCGCTCCTTGCCGTATCCGAACGGGTGCGTGTCGTCGGGCGGTCGGGCGCTCTTGTGCAGGGAGGTGAGCAGGAAGACCTCGTTGAACGTGTCCGCCACCGAGTGCGCGCCCTCGGCGAGCATGGCGCTCGACCCGCCGAGTACGCCGGCCGCGATCTTGGCGAGCGCGATGACGGTGTTCGTCGCGAGCGCGACGAGCACCGTCGACCTGCTCTCCTCCGCCATCCGATGTCCCGTCCTCATCCCGCTGTCCCGGCCCGCTCCAGCTTGTCACTAGGGTCGGGAGCCGTGACCACCGTCCTGCTCGTTCGGCACGGCCGCACCGCGGCGAACACCGGCGGCGTCCTCGCCGGCTGGACCCCGGGTGTCCACCTCGACGACACCGGCCGGGCCCAGGCGCAGACGCTTGCCGACCGCCTGCGTCCGGTGCCACTGGCGGCCGTCGTCGCCAGCCCGCTGGACCGCTGCCAGGAGACCGCGACCGCCCTCGCCGCCGGTCGCGACGATCTCGCGGTGCAGACCGACGAGCGGCTCGGCGAGGTGCGCTACGGCGACTGGACCGGGCAGCCCATCAAGAAGTTGGCCAAGGATCCACTGTGGAAGGTCGTGCAGCAGCACCCCTCGGCGGCGGTCTTCCCGGGGGACGGCGGCGAGCCGCTGTCCGGGGCTCAGGTGCGCGCGGTGGCGGCCGTGCGCGACTGGAACAACCGGCTGGGCGCGGACGCCACCTACGTCCTGTGCAGCCACGGCGACGTCATCAAGGCCGTGATCGCCGACGCGCTCGGGCTGCACCTCGACCTCTTCCAGCGGATCATGGTCGACCCCTGCTCCGTCTCGGTGATCCACTACACCGACACCAGACCGTTCGTGGTGCGGGTCAACGACACCGGCGGCGACGTGTCCGCTCTGATCCCGCCGAAGCGGCGTCGCCGGCGTAAGACGTCGAGCGACGCCGTCGTCGGCGGCGGCACGCCGGACGCGACGCAGTAGCCGACCGAATACGGTCTCGTCGGCGCCTCGAATAGGCTCAGGGGCATGGAACGCCAGGTCTTCGTCTTCGACCCCCCGGACCGCTTCGTCGCGGGCACGGTGGGTCAGCCCGGTGAGCGGACGTTCTTCCTGCAGGCCAGCGGCGGCGGTCAGACGGTGAGTGTCGCCTTGGAGAAGGTCCAGGTGACGGTGCTCGCCGACCGCCTCGAGGAGCTGCTCGCCGAGGTACGCCGGCGCAGCGGCGAGCCCGAGGAGGACGAGGTCGTGCCGGCGACCGTCCAGGACATGGCTCCGCTCGACACTCCGCTCGACGAGCAGTTCCGGGTCGGCGCGATGGGGCTCGCCTGGGACGCCGACGGCGAACGCATCGTGGTCGAGGCCCAGGCCGCGACCGAGGAGCCGGTGGACGAGGCGACGATCCTCGAGGACGTCGACGAGGGCCCGGACGCGCTCCGGGTGCGGATCACGGCGGACGCCGCCCGCGCCTTCATCGAGCGGGCCCGGCGGGTGCTGGCGGCCGGGCGCCCGCCCTGCCCGCTGTGCGGAATGCCCCTCGATGCCGACGGGCACATCTGCCCGCGCCAGAATGGCTACCGTCGCTGACGGGACCGGACCGGGCGACAGCAGCCGAGGCGTGAGCGGGGTGATGTGGTGAGCGAGCCGGTACCGCCGCAACCCTCCGGCGACGGCCCGCACGGTCTGGCCACCGACGTCGACTCCGCGCTCGCCGCGCTCGCCGAAGGTCAGCTCGAGGTCGAGGGTCGGTTGGTCGAGGCCAGCAACGTCACCCTCTACTGCACGTTGTCCTGTGCGGAGTTGACGGTGGGGTGCGTCTACAAGCCGATCCGCGGTGAGCGGCCGCTCTGGGACTTCCCGGACGGGACGCTGGCCGAGCGCGAGGTCGCGGCGTACGCCGTCTCCGCGGCGACCGGCTGGGAAGTGGTCCCGCCCACGGTGCTGCGGGACGGCCCGCTCGGGCCGGGCATGGTGCAGCTGTGGGTGGAGGGCGACGAGACCGTCGACCTGGCCCGGCTGGTCCGCACCGACGAGCCGGCGCTGCGCCGGATGGCGATCTTCGACGCCGTCATCAACAACGCCGACCGCAAGGGTGGCCACCTGATCCCGATGCCCGACGGCCATGTGTTCGGGGTCGACCACGGCGTCTGCTTCTCCACCGACGACAAGCTGCGCACCCTGCTGTGGGGCTGGGCCGGTGACCGCCTCACCGACGAGGCGGTCGACACCCTCTCGCGGCTGCGTGCCGAGCTCGAGGGCGAGTTGGGCGACGTGCTGCGCGGTCTGCTGACCAGGCGCGAGGTCGCCCGGACGATCCGCCGGGTCGAGACGCTGCTGTCGACCGGCCGGCACCCCGAGCCCTCGGGCGACTGGCCGGCCGTGCCCTGGCCCCCGTTCTGAGTCGACTCCTCAGTCGGTCACCCGGGCCGAGGTGACGAACCCGATCGCCGGCAGACTGCCGTCGGCGATCCGCCGGCGCTCGATGCGCCGCAGTTCCCCCGCGACCCGCGCGGCGACCTCCTCGTCGGGCCCGGTGAGGCGCGACGTGACGATGCGCCACAGCGATTCGTGCCGGTCGACTGCGCTCGGGCGACCCAGGGTGGCGAGGCCGGCCAGGATCGCCGCGCCGGTGTGCAGCGGCTCGTCGGACAGCTCGCCGCGGTCGCGCTGCCAGCGCCGCAGCGGGTCGGCCTCGTCCGGATGCGCCACGTGTTCGGCATGGCCGGCGTGCGCTGCGTGGTGCGGGTGCGCCGATTCGTCGTCCGCCATGCCGGCCGCGCCGAGTACGGCGACCGCGTCGTAGAGGAACGCGGCCGCCGCCGCGTCGACCCGTTCCCGCGCGAACTCCTCGAGGACCACCACGCCGCCCGCGCGGAGCCGGCCGGCGGCATCGGCGAGGGTCGCGTCGAGGTCCGGTAGGTGATGCAGCGAGCGGGTGAAGAGCACGACGTCGAAGCCGGTCGCCGCGACCTCCGCCAACGGCACGGGGAGCACGTCGACGCCGCGCTTCGCCGCCAGCGCCGCCGCCTCCTCGTCGGGTTCGACCCCGGTGACCTGCCAGCCCAGCCGGCCGAGTTCGGCGGCGAGTGCCCCGCGCCCGCAGCCCACCTCCAGCACCCGGGCCGGTGGGTCCGGCAGCAGCGGGCGGAGGCGGGCGAGACTGTCGGGAAGGGCCAGCGTCGTCAGGTCGAACACCGGTTCACCCTACGAGGCGTCGGCGGGCCGATGGGGACCGCTCGGTAGGGTGCAGGCCATGCGGTCCTGGCCCGGGCCAGCGGTGCCCCGTCTGCCCGGCGAGGGTGTCCGACTGCGTCTGTTCGACACGGCCCGCGGCGAGGTGCGCGAGACCGCCGCGGGGCCGAAGGCACGCATGTATGTCTGCGGCATCACGCCGTACGACGCCACCCACCTCGGGCACGCGGTGACCTTCCTCACCTTCGACCTCGTCCACCGGATGTGGCTCGACGCCGGCCACGAAGTGGACTACGTGCAGAACGTCACCGACGTCGACGACCCGCTGCTGGAACGCGCCGACCGCGACGGCGAGGACTGGACGAAGCTCGCCGAGCGGGAGACCGAGTTGCTGCGGGAGGACATGGCGGCGCTGCGGATCCTGCCGCCGACCTTCTTCGTCGGTGCGGTCGAGGCGATCCCGGAGATCGTCGAGCGGGTCGTCGCCCTGCTCGACCAGGATGCGGCCTACCGGGTGGGCGACGACGTCTACTTCTCGGTCGACGCCGACCCGCGGTTCGGTTACGAGTCCTCGCTCGATGCCGACACGATGTGGCGGCTCTCGGCCGAGAACGGCGGTGATCCGGAGCGTCCGGGCAAGAAGAATCCGCTCGACCCGGCGCTGTGGCGGGCCGCGGAGGACGGGTCGCCGTCCTGGAACAGCGTGCTGGGGGCGGGCCGGCCCGGCTGGCACATCGAGTGCGCGTCCATCGCGCTCAACCGGCTGGGCACCCGTTTCGACGTGCAGGGCGGGGGACGGGATCTGATCTTCCCGCACCACGAGATGACCGCCGCGCACGCGGAGACCCTCACCGGCGAATGGCCGTTCGCCGAGCACTACGTCCACGTCGGCATGGTCGGGCTCGACGGCGAGAAGATGTCGAAGAGCCGCGGGAACCTCGTCTTCGTCCACCGACTCCGGGCGGACAACGACCCCGCCGTGGTCCGCCTCGCTCTGCTGGCCGACCACTACCGCGCCGATCACGAGTGGTCGCCGGCGCGGGTCGACGAGGCGAAGGACCGGCTCGCCACCTGGCGCCGGGCCGTCGATCTCGCCGCGGCGCCGTCCGCCCTTCCCCTGCTCGCGGACGTACGCGGACGCCTCGCCGACGACCTCGATACGCCCGGGGCACTGTCGGCCGTCGACGACTGGGTGGCCGAGGCGCTGCGCGCCGGGGGAGATGACCCGACCGCGCCGGGCCTGGTCCGTGACCTCGTCGACGGCCTGCTCGGGGTCGCGCTCTGAGCCGACCGGTGGTGCGGTCAGCCCTTGGTCGGACCGCCGGGACCCCGCCGGCGCAGGTAACGCTCGAACTCCCGGGCGATGGTCTCGCCGCTGGTGTGGGCGAGGTCGGCGTCCTCGGCCTTCTCCTCCAGCGCCCGCACGTATTCGGTGACCTCGTCGTCCTCGCCGGCCATCTCGTCGACGAGCCGCTGCCAGTCGTCGGCCTGATCGGGCAGCGCGCCGAGCGGCACCGGTACGTCGAGTACCTCCTCGACCCGGTGCAGCAGCGCGAGCGTCGCCTTGGGGTGCGGCGCCTGGGACACGTAGTGCGGCAGCGCCGCCCAGAACGTGATGGCCGGGATCCCGGCGCGCACGCAGGCGTCCTGCCAGACCCCGAGGATCCCGGTCGGCCCCTCGTAGCGGGACTGCTCGAGCCCGTAGCGGGTGGCGGACGCGCCGTCGTAGGCGGACCCGGTGACCGGGACCGGGCGGGTGTGCGGGGTGTCGGCGAGCAGCGCGCCAAGGCCGAGCACCGTCTCGACCCCGAGCTCGCGGTAGATGTCGAGGACCTCCTCGCAGAACGCGCGCCACCGCATGTTGGGCTCGATCCCGCGCATGAGGATGATGTCGCGCCCCGCGTCGGCCGGCCGGCAGACCGAGAAGCGGGTCGTCGGCCACGACAGCCGGCGGGTGACGCCGTCCACCATCGACACGGTGGGCCGGTTGACCTGGAAGTCGTAGTAGTCGTCCGGGTCGATCGCCGCGAGCGGCCGGGCGTCCCAGATCAGCTCGAGATGTTCGACCGCTGACGTCGCCGCGTCGCCGGCGTCGTTCCAGCCTTCGAACGCGCCGACGACGACCGGATCGTGCAGCTCCGGGAAGACCTCGAGATCGCTCACCGGGCCAGCCTACGTCGCAGCGCCGCCCAGATTGGCCGCGCCGGTAGGCTGGCGGGCATGTCGAGCCGTCCGGAGTCCCCCTTTCTTGCTGCCCTGAACGCGCGTGTCCTGGTGGCGGACGGCGCAATGGGCACGATGCTGCAGGCCGCGGACCTGAGCCTGGACGACTTCGACGGCCTCGAGGGCTGCAACGAGATCCTCAACGTGACCCGCCCGGACGTCGTCCGGGATGTCCACCGGGCGTACTTCGCAGCGGGCAGCGACGCGGTCGAGACAAACACCTTCGGCGCCAACCTCGCGAACCTCGCCGAATACGGCATCGAGGCCCGGATCCGCGAGCTCGCCGAGGCGGGTGCCCGGCTCGCCGCGGAGGCGGCGGCCGAGGCGTCGACCGCCGACCGGCCGCGCTGGGTGATCGGGTCGGTGGGCCCGGGGACCAAGCTCCCGACCCTCGGCCACGCGCCGTACGCCGCCCTGCGCGACGCCTACCTCGAGCAGGTGACCGGCCTGCTCGCCGGCGGGGTCGACGCCGTCCTGGTCGAGACCTGCCAGGACCTGCTGCAGGCCAAGGCCGCCATCATCGGCGCCCGCCGGGCGATGGCCGCGGCCGGCCGCTCGGTGCCCCTGATCACCCACGTGACCGTGGAGACGACCGGCACGATGCTGCTGGGCAGCGAGATCGGCGCCGCGCTCACCGCGCTCGCACCGCTCGGCATCGACCTGCTCGGCCTCAACTGCGCGACCGGGCCGGCGGAGATGAGCGAGCACCTGCGCTACCTCTCCCGGCACTCGCCGATCGGCCTGTCGGTGATGCCCAACGCCGGCCTGCCCGAGCTCGGCCCCAACGGCGCGACCTACCCGCTCACCCCGGACGAGCTGGCGACCGCGCTGTCGTCGTTCGTCACCGACTACGGCGCCCGGCTGGTCGGCGGGTGCTGCGGTACGACGCCCGAGCACATCTCCACCGTCGTCGAGGCGGTCCACGACCTGACTCCCGCCCGGCGCCGGGCGCACGACGAGCCGTCCGTCGCCTCGCTGTACCAGGCGGTCCCGTTCGCACAGGACACCAGCATCCTCATGGTCGGCGAGCGCACCAACGCCAACGGCTCGAAGGCATTCCGCACGGCGATGACCGAGGGACGCTGGGAGGACTGCGTCGAGACCGCCCGGGCGCAGACCCGCGACGGTTCGCACCTGCTCGACGTCTGCATCGACTACGTCGGCCGGGACGGGGTCGCGGACATGAAGGAGGTCGCCGGCCGGTTCGCGACCGCCTCGACCCTGCCGCTGATGCTCGACTCCACCGAGCCGCCCGTCATCGAGGCCGGCCTGGAGATGCTCGGCGGCCGGTGCGCGATCAACTCGGTGAACTTCGAGGACGGCGAGGGCCCGGAGAGCCGCTACGCCCGGGTGATGCCGATCGTGCGCGAGCACGGCGCGGCCGTCGTCGCGCTGACCATCGACGAGGAGGGCCAGGCGCGCACCGCGGACAAGAAGGCCGCGATCGCCGACCGGCTGATCACCTCGCTCACCGGCGAGTGGGGGATGGCCGAGAGCGACATCCTCGTCGACTGCCTGACCTTCACCCTCGCCACCGGCCAGGAGGAGAGCCGGCGCGACGGGCTGGAGACCATCAAGGGCATCGAGGCGATCAAGACCGCCCACCCGCAGGTGCAGACCATCCTCGGTCTGTCCAACATCTCCTTCGGGCTCAAGCCGGCCGCGCGGCAGGTGCTCAACTCGGTGTTCCTGCACGAGTGCGAGCGGGCCGGTCTGGGCGCGGCGATCGTGCACGCCTCGAAGATCCTGCCGATCTCCCGGATCCCCGACGAGCAGCGCGAGGTCGCGCTCGACCTCGTCTACGACCGCCGCCGCGACGGCTACGACCCGCTGTCGCGGTTCCTGACCCTCTTCGAGAACGTCGACGCGGCGTCCTCGGGCGTGTCGCGGGCCGAGGAGCTCGCCGCGCTGCCGCTGTCCGAGCGGTTGGAGCGGCGGATCATCGACGGCGAGCGCAACGGCCTGGAGGCCGACCTCGACGAGGCGATGCAGGACCGGCCCCCGCTGGAGATCATCAACGACACCCTGCTGGCCGGCATGAAGGTCGTCGGGGAGCTTTTCGGCAAGGGTGAGATGCAGCTGCCGTTCGTGTTGCAGTCGGCCGAGGTGATGAAGACCGCGGTGGCCTACCTCGAGCCGCACATGGAGAAGACCGACGACGACGGCAAGGGCACCATCGTCCTGGCCACCGTCAAGGGCGACGTGCACGACATCGGCAAGAACCTCGTCGACATCATCTTGAGCAACAACGGCTACACCGTGGTGAACCTCGGCATCAAGCAGCCGATCACGACGATCGTCGAAGCCGCGCAGGAGCATCGGGCGGACGCGATCGGGATGAGCGGCCTACTCGTGAAGAGCACCGTCGTGATGAAGGAGAACCTCGAGGAGCTCAACAGCCGAGGCCTGTCCAGCTGGCCCGTGCTGCTGGGCGGTGCGGCGCTGACGCGTTCCTACGTCGAGGTCGACCTGGCCGAGCTGTACGACGGGCAGGTCCGCTACGCGAAGGACGCGTTCGAGGGACTGCGGCTGATGGACGCGGTGATGGCGGTCAAGCGGGGCGAGCCGGGTGCCGCGTTGCCGCCACTGCGGGAGCGCCGGGTCCGGGTCGCCACGAAGGCGCGCGAGCTCGAGGTCGCCGAC
>DASXJE010000114.1 GCA_036497565.1 Mycobacteriales bacterium | reverse complement strand
GGTGGACGAGGCGTTCCGTGCCGTCTTCCTCGCCGAGCTCGATGCGGCTCCGGCGACCGGGCTCACCGCCGCGCTGCTGGAGTTCTTCGGGCAGCCGTCGGTCGCCGAGCTCAACCATTGGCTGACCCGCCGGGAAGGCGGAGCGACGTCGCGGGACCGCACCTCTGCCGCCCGCGCGGTCACGTCGCTCGCGGCCGAGGGCGATGCCGTCGCCGTCGCGATCGTGCGGGAGCAGGGACGTCGGCTGGCGCTCTACGCCGGGATCGCGGCGCGCAAGGTCGGGTTGATCGATGAGGGCGGCCCGGTCAGTGTCGTGCTGTCCGGGTCGGTGCTGACCGCGCCGGGATCACCGGTCCGGGCCGCGCTGCTCGATCAGCTGGACGGTCAGCTGCCGGGGGCGGTGCCGCACCCTGCGACGCTTCCTCCGGTCGTCGGCGCGGCGCTCGATGCCCTGGGGGAGGCCGGCATCGACGTCACGTCCGAGATAGTCGACCGGATCGCAGAAACCGCGCCGGGATCGGACTTCCTGAAGACCTGACGATCTACAGCGGCCGGAACAGATCCGCCTGGAAGCGATACGCGTCGGCCCGGTAGGACATCGTGCCGACCAGGAGCGGGGTGCCGTCGGCGGAGTAGGTCGTCTCTTCGCCCACGAGGATCGGCGCGCCCGGCTCGATCTCCAGCAGCGCGGCGGTATCCGCGTCGCAGGCGTCCGCGCGCACGGTGTAGGAACTGCGCGCCACCCGGACCCGCGGAGCCTGCTCGATCGCGGCATAGAGCGACCGGTCGGTCATGTCGGCCTCGGCCAGGCCCGGGGCGAAGGCGAGTACGACAACGCTCGTGTCCACGCAGACCGGCACGCCGTCGAGGCTGCGCAGCCGCCGCAGCTCCACGACACCGGCGGCGGGTGCGATGCGCAGCCGCTCGGCTTCGTCGAACGTCGCCGGTCGCCGGCGCTGCACCAGCACCTTGGACTGCGGGGTGAGGCCGCGGGCCTGGGCCATCTCGGAGAAGCTCTGCAGGGTGCTCGGCGGCTCACCGACAACCTGCCGGCTGACGAACCAGCCCCGCTGCGACGACCGGTCGACCTGGCCCTCGTCGGCCAGCCGGCTCAGCGCCTGCCGCAGGGTCGACCGGCTCACCCCGAGGCTGGTCGCGAGATCACGCTCACCCGGCAGCCGGCCGCCGGCCGGGAATGCCCCCCGCCGCAGCGAGTCGGCCAGCCGGCGATAGGTCTCCGTCGCGGCGGCGCCGCCGTCGGTGTCCCGCCCCCCAGTCATTGCCGAACAATACCAGTGGGGGGCGATGACGATGATCTGGTCTCGTCTCAGGCATATCTGGGCCCGGCCTGGACTAACTGGTCTGCCTGGGCTTAGTCTCTGGAACGGCCGTCGGCCACCGACCAGGACCCCACCGTCAGGACAGGGAGAACCACATGTCGCGATTCCGCAGGCTGCGCTCGGTCGGGGCTCCGACCCTGGCGATTGCGGCGGTCCTGGCTCTTGCCGCCTGTACACCCGGGGCGAGCAGTAGCCCGGCGTCGAACAAGGCGCCGTCTGGCCGGGTGGTCACCGACGCAGCGAAGCTGGGCAAGGTCCAGTTGTCCGTCCTCGACTACTTCACCGGTGGCACGGATGCCACCTGGATGAAGGATGTCGTCGCGGCGTTCCACAAGAAGTACCCCAACATCACGGTCAACCGGACCTCGATGTCGTGGGGCGACGTCATGCAGGCGCTGCCGCTCAAGCTGAAGTCGAGCAACCCGCCGGACATCGTTCCGGCCAACAACGGGTGGCAGTCGCTCGGCACCCTGGTGCAGGGCCACCTGGTGCTCAACCTCGACCGCTACGCGAAGAGCTACGGATGGCGTTCGCAGGTCCCGACGTCGATCCAGCGTGAGCACGAGTTCTCCGACGACGGCAAGCAGATGGGCACCGGCTCGCTGTTCGGCATGCCGGTGGCCCGGTCGTCGATGATCGAGGCCTACTACAACCGCGCTCTGCTGCACCGGATCGGTGCGACGGTCCCGCGCACGCTCGGCGACTTCGAGAGCGACCTCGCCAAGGCGAAGGCCGCCGGGGTCACCCCTATCTCGCTCGGCAACCTCGAGCAGGTCGGCATCACCGGACCGCTGTACAGCGTGATGAACGCGCTGGGGCAGCAGGACAAGATCTCCGACCTCATCTACTCCCAGAACGGCGTCAAGATCACCGACCCGGCCACCGGCTTCCCGGCCGCAGTGGCGGCGGTGAAGGGCTGGGCCGACAAGGGCTACTTCACCAAGCAGTTCTCCTCGGTCGCCGGTCAGGATGCCGCACAGGACTTCGTCGATGGCAAGGCGCTGTTCCGCTTCGACTACTCGGGTTCGCTGCCGCTCAAGCCGGGACAGAGCAAGGGCTTCGGCTCCTTCGTCCTGCCCAATCAGCACGGCGGCGCACCGGTCGCGACGAACTCGTCGGCCACCAACTTCTCGGTGTCGGAGAAGTCGAAGCACGCCGCTGCGGCTGCGGCCTTCCTCAACTTCGCCGCGAGCAAGCAGGCCGCGCAGATGGCCGTGTCCACCGGCACGATGCCCATGCTCGATCCGGATGTGAAGGCCGGCAACGGGGATCCGCTGTTCAGCGACGACGTCTCCAACGCCGCCGAGGTCTCGAGCAAGAACGCCTCGGTGCCTTACCTCGACTGGGCGACGCCGACGCTGCTGACCACGATGCAGACGAAGATGCAGGACCTGCTGGCCGGCAAGACGTCCACCGCAGACGTCGTCAAGGCGGCCCAGGCCGACGACGCGACCTTCCAGGCCAAGCTGGCGAAGTAGGCCGTTGGTGTCGTCGACGACTGTCAGCACCTCCACCGCTGCGAGCGGCGCGGCGGAGCGGGATCAGATCTCCCGCCCGCCGCCCCGGCGCATCAAGGGGGCCGGCAACGGATCCCGGCCCTGGCTCGGGCTGCTGTACCTGCTCCCGGCGCTCGTCGTCTACGTCCTCGTCGTCATCGTGCCCGCGGGGCAGGGCGTGTGGCTGTCCTTCTTCCACTGGGACGGGGTGACCCGGGCCACGTGGGCGGGCTTCGGCAACTACACCGGCTTCTTCAGCGATCCAACCCTGCGCGAGGCCGTCACCCACACGCTGTACTTCATCCTCTTCTTCTCCGTGCTCCCGATCGCGCTGGGCCTGCTGAGCGCCGCCCTCGCCTCCCGGAAGAACGTCCGGGGAGCCGCGGTCTACCGGTCGGTCATCTTCCTTCCGCAGATGCTGACGCCGGCGGTGACCGCCGTCGTGTGGAAGCGCATCTACGCCCCCAACGGCCCGATCAACTCGGTGTTGCGCGACATCGGGCTCGGTGGGCTGGCCCGCGGCTGGCTCGGTGACTACACCTGGGCACTGCCGGCCCTCGGCATCGCCGGGACCTGGGCGGCGTTCGGTCTCTGCATGGTGCTGTGCATCTCCGGGATGCAGGCGATCCCCACCGAACTCTACGACGCGGCGCGGGTGGACGGCGCCGGCGCGATCCGGGAGTTCTTCACCGTCACGCTGCCCGGCCTGCGCGGAACCCTTTCCGTCGTCCTGACGCTGACCGTTCTCGGCGCGATCCGGGTCTTCGACATCGTCTGGTTGACCACCAGGGGCGGCCCGGGCATCTCCACCATCACCCCGACGATCGTGCTCTATCAGCGTGCGTTCGCGAACCCCGACATCGGCGCCGCCGCGGCGATCGGCGTCGTACTCGCGGTGGTGTCGCTGATCGTGACCCTGGTGATCGTCCGGCTCTCCGACAGCGAGGCGCGATGATCTCCGCGCGCGAGAAGGTCTCGAACTACGTGCTGCTCACCCTCGTCGCGGTGTGCGTGCTCTTCCCGCTGCTGTGGATCGTCGGCAATGCGCTCAGCCCGTCCGTGAGCGGCAACCTCGACCTCGGCCACCTGCAGTGGTCGAACTTCGTCACCGCCTGGAAGCAGGCCGGCTTCAGTCAGTACCTCAAGTCGAGCCTCATCATCACCGGCAGCGTCGTGGCGCTGTCCACGGTGTTCGCCATCATGAGCGGTTTCGCGTTCGGCGTGCTCGGTGTGTGGGGTCAGCGGCTGCTCTTCCCGGTGGTGCTGCTCGGGATCATGCTGCCGATGGAGACGTTCATCGTCCCGCTCTACTACGACTTCCAGTCCTACGGGATCACCGACACCTACCAGGGGATCGTGCTCGCCCACGTCGGGATGGGCGTGAGCTTCGGAGCGTTCTGGATGCGCACTGCATTTCGTGCGGTGCCCCGCTCGATCGCGGAATCCGCGGCGATGGACGGCGCGAACTCCTGGACCCAGCTGTGGCGGGTCTACCTCCCGCTCGCCAAGCCGGCCGTCCTTACCTTCGTCCTGCTGGGTTTCACCTGGACCTGGAACGACTACTTCCTCGCACTGATCCTCGTGTCTGACCCGGCGCACCAGCCGCTGACGCTGGGGCTAGGTGCCTTCTCCGGCCGCTACCTCGTGCAGATCAACATGCTCTCCGCGGCGGCTGTCCTGATCTCGCTTCCGATCGTCGTGCTGTGCCTCGCCTTCCAGCGCCAGTTCGTCCGCGGCATCCTCTCCGGCGCGGTCAAGGAGTAGCCCCGGCGAGAGTCTTTCGCGCCAGGGGCGACAGCGGCCGCGGGGTGCGGCATAGTCGAGGCTCGTGGACGACGCCAACCTGTTCGAACTGGCCACCGACGGACCGGCAGTGATCGTGGTCGGCATCGACGGGTCCCCGACGTCGTATCGCGCGGGCGCCTATGCCGCCGGGCTCGCGCGCCGGCAGCGGGCGAGACTCGTCGTGGCGTTCATCGTGACGCTGCCGGCCCTCGCCGGGATGGCCCCGGGGGGCGTCGGCGCAATCGAGGAGACGGTCGATCAGATCGCCGACGAGGTGCGGTCGCAGGTGGACGCCGGGGCGGCGTACGTCGGGATGAAGGTGGAGTTCATCGCGAAGCACGGCGATCCGTTCCACGAGTTGTCGCGGGTCGCCGACGAGGTGCGGGCCGATGCGGTGGTGGTCGGCGCATCGACGCATGCCGGGCACCGGCTGGTCGGCTCGCTGGCGGTGCGGCTGGTCCGAGCCGGGAAGTGGCCGGTCACGGTCGTTCCCTGATCGTCTCGGCCGGTCGTCGGGCTCAGAACTGGCGGTCGTAGACGTCGAGGTCGGTGGCCTTCGCGCTGAGCCACACGGCCTTGCCGTCGGCCAGGTCGAGATCGGCGACCGCGGCCGGGGTGACGTCGACGAGGGCGGACGGGCTTCCGGTCACCTGGACCCGTACCCGGTCGGTGAGCAGTTCGAGTCCCGCGACCGTGCCCGGCCAGACGTTGCGCGGGCTGGAGTGCTCCGGCCTGGTGGTGTGGATGGCGATCGCAGTGGGACGGATTGCGACCAGCACGCGGTTGTCCGATGCCGCCGCGTCCCGGAACTGCCGCTCGCTGTGGGCCGGGGCGACACCGGTGAGGATGCCGCCCTCATCGAGGCGGATGCCCGGACCGTCGTCGAGAGTGCCGACGTAGAGGTTGAGCCCGACGAGCTGCGCGACGTATTGAGTCGCGGGCCGCTGGGCGATGGCCGCGGGGGTGCCCTCCTGCACGATCCGTCCGTCTTCGATCACCAGGAGCCGGTCGGCCATGACCATCGCCTCGAGCGGGTCGTGGGTGACGATCAGCGTCGGGCCGGGGAAGTCGGCGAGGTGGCGGCGGAGCTCGGCGCGGACCTCCAGCCGGGTGCGCGCGTCGAGGGCGGCGAGCGGCTCGTCGAGGAGGAGCAGCCGCGGATCCGCGGCGAGGGCCCGGGCGAGCGCGACCCGTTGCGCCTGTCCGCCGGAGAGCTGGGCGGGCTTGCGGTCGGCGAGATCGCGGAGTTCGAGCCGGTCGAGCCAGTGCGCGGCGGTGGTCCGCGCGTCGGCGCGGCCGGCGCCGCGGGACCGGGGAGCGAACGCGACGTTGTCGGTGACCGTCAGGTGGGGGAAGAGTCGATAATTCTGGAAGACGATGCCGACGGGGCGGTGCTCGGCGGCCACGAATGCACCGGTTCCGGTGTCGTCGAGCGGCTGCCCGTCGAGGGTGATCCGACCCTCGGTCAGCGCGGTCAGTCCGGCCAGGACGCGGAGCAGCGTGGTCTTGCCGGCGCCGTTCGGTCCGAGTACGCCGAGCACCTCGCCGGTGCTGACCGAGAAATCGACGGTCAGGCGGAAGGATCCGCGTTCGACGGCGCCGTCCATGACCAGCGCCGGGGCTGATCGGGGTGGGTCGCTCATAGAGTTCCGCCACCGCGGCGTAGCCAGCGGTCCCGCAGCGCGGCAAGGATGATCACCGCGACCGCCAGCAGGACGAGGCTGAGCGCGATCGCCGCCTCCGGGTCGGTCTCGAGCGCGTTGTAGACGGCCAACGGCATGGTCTGGGTGGTACCGGGGAAGTTGCCCGCGAAGGTGATGGTCGCACCGAACTCGCCGAGGGCGCGCGCCCAGCACAGCACCGACCCGGCGAGCAGCGACGGGCCGATCAGCGGCAGGGTGACGCGGCGGAAGACGGTGAAGCGGGACGCGCCGAGAGTGGCGGCAGCCTCCTCGAGCCCCATGTCGGACGACCGCAGCGCACCTTCCACGGTGACGATCAGAAACGGCATCGCGACGAAGGTCTCGGCCACGATGACGCCCGCTGTGGTGAACGGCAGCGTTACGCCGAACCAGGTGTCGAGCAGCCGACCCACCACGCCGTTCCGGCCGAACGCCAGCAGCAGCGCGACACCGCCGACCACGGGCGGGAGCACCAGCGGCAGGGTCACCAGTGCCCGCAGCAGCGCCATTCCGGGGAACCGGACCCGGGCCAGCACCCAGGCGACCGGGACCCCCAGTACGAGCGACACGGCGGTCGCGCAGGTGGCGCATTCCAGGGACAACCGCAGCGCCGTCAGCACCTGGTGGTCTGCGAGCAACCCGCCGATCCCGCGCCATGGTGCCCGGATCAGCAGCGCGAGCAGCGGAATGAGCAGGAACGCGAACCCGATCAGCGCCGGCGTCGCAAGCAGGGCAGGCGTCCGTCGTACGCCAGGTGACTCCACGTCGCGGGTCAGGGCTTCTCGAACCCGTCGGCCGAGAGCACCTGCTGCCCGGCAGGAGAGAGCACGTAGGCGACGAATGCCTTTGCGCCGGCGGAGTTCGGCGCCTTGCTCAGGGCTGCGATCGGATATTCAGTCGAAGCGTTGATGTCGGCGGGGATCACCACGCCTTTGGCCTTCGAACCCGCTGCACGCACGTCGGTGACATAGACCATGCCGGCGTCGGCCTCGTTGAGCTCGACCTTCGTCAGGGTGGACTTGACGTCCTGCTCGAGCGTCGCCGGCTTCACCGTGATTTTCGCGTTCTTGAAGACGGTCGCGGCGACCACTCCACAGGGCACCTGCGGTTGGCACACGGCCACCTTCACCCCCGACTTGGCCAGGTCGGTGACGCTCGTGATGTGCCCGGGATTACTCGGCGGTACCGCGACCTCCATCACGTTCTTGACGAAGTTGGTCGACGACGACGCACCACCAGAGGACACGACCTGCTTCATGTTCGTCGGCGAGGCCGAGGCGAAGACGTCGGCGGGTGCACCCGAGTTGACCTGCTGCGCAAGCGAAGAACTGGCGCCGAGGTTCACCTTCACAGTGACGCCCGGATTGGCCGCCTGGAACTTCTTGGCGATCGTGCCGAACGCCTCCTCCAACGACGAGGCGGCGAAGACCGTGACCGTGCCGGACACTCCTGCGGACTTCGACGCGCTCGCACCGGCGCTCGGACTCTTCGACGCCCCGGAGCTCTTGGTCGCCGACGACGGCGAGCTGCTCGACGAGCAGCCGGCGACGGACACTGCGGTCAGCGCCGCCAAGGCGCCCACCACAGCGACACGTGCACGCATATCGGCACCCCTCATGTTGTGCGCGCCCGTAGCTCGGGCACCTCGACCACCACCGTGGTGGCCTTGACCGACGCCACCGCGAGCACGCCGGGCTGCAGATCGAGCTCGTCGGCGGCCTCGCGGCTCATCAACGACACGATGCGATGCGGCCCGGACTGGATCTCGACCTGCGCCATCACCTTGTCGCGCAGCACCTTCGTCACGAGGCCGGTGAAGCGGTTGCGCGCCGACTCCGCGACGACCGGACCGGGGTCGTGGCGCTCGGCGGTGGACGCCAGCTGCTCGGCGAACCGGGCGAGGTCGGCGCCGTCGATCGCCCGCCGGCCATCCTCACTCGAACTGGCGACCCGGCCCGCGTCCGCCCACCGCCGTAACGTGTCGTCACTGACGCCCAAAAGCTCGGCGGCCTCCCGGAAGCGGAACATCGGCATGCACGCACCGTAACCGCATCTGCGGACGATCACCAGGAAGCTCGCTGCAAGCACGACCGGATTGGCTTATCTTCACCGAAGATGAGGAAACTCGGAATCGGCTGAACCACCGCGGCCGCTTCGTCGTTAAGGGGAATGGAGGTGGGATGCCCACCGGGTGGGAGCCGCAATGCTGATCCTGGTCGTCGTCGGCCTGTTGGCGGGGATCATCACCAGCATCTCGCCGTGCGTGCTGCCGGTCCTGCCCGTCGTCCTCGCCGCCTCGGCGGAGGACACCCCGGAGCGGCACAGTCGGTGGCGGCCCTACGGCGTGGTCGCCGGGCTGGTGATCAGCTTCAGTGCCTCGACCCTCTTCGGATCTCTGGTCCTCACGGCACTGCACCTACCGCAGGACCTGCTCCGCGACGCCGGGATCGTCGTCCTCGTGGTGATCGGGCTGAGTCTCGTCGTTCCCCGGTTGGGTGAGCTGCTGGAGCGGCCGTTCGCGCGGCTGCCCCACCGGGCCGTCAATCCGAAGAGCAACGGCGTGGTCCTCGGCCTCGGGCTCGGTCTGCTGTTCGTCCCCTGCGCCGGCCCGGTCCTGGCCGCCATCGCGGTCGTCGGCGCCACCCACCACTTCGGGCTCGGTGCGGTGGTCCTCACGGCTGCGTTCGGCATCGGTGCCGGCATACCGCTGCTGATCGTGGCGGTGGCCGGCGGCGCCATCGCCCGCCGGACCGGCGTGCTGCGACGGCGCGCCAGGAGCGTCCGCCTCGCCAGCGGCGTCGTCATGATCGTGGTCGCCGCCGCGATCGGGCTCAATCTCACCGACGGGCTCCAGCGGCACGTCCCGGGTTACACCACAGCCCTGCAGAAGTCGGTGGAGCAGAACGGCTCCGCGTCGAGCCAGCTCCGTCACCTGACCACGACAGGGAAGACCAAATCCGGTCCCGGCGACGACGCGGCATGTACGGAGGGCGGTCCCACCCCGGAGAACTGCGGGAAGGCTCCGGCCTTTGCGGGGATCAATGCGTGGCTCAACACTCCCGGCGGCCGGCCGCTGAGCCTCGCGTCCTTGCGGGGCAAGGTCGTGCTCATCGACTTCTGGACCTACTCCTGCATCAACTGCCAGCGTGCTCTGCCGCACGTCGAGGCGTGGTACCGCGACTACAAGAAGGACGGTCTGGTCGTCGTCGGCGTACACACGCCGGAGTTCGCGTTCGAGCACGTCACCTCGAACGTCCGGGCCCAGGCGGGTGCGCTCGGGGTGAAGTATCCGGTCGCGGTCGACAACGATTACGGGACCTGGAACGCCTACCACAACCAGTACTGGCCGGCCGAATACCTCATCGACGCCACCGGAGAGATCCGCCACATCAGCTTCGGGGAGGGCGACTACGCCGGCACCGAGACCGTCATCCGACAGCTGCTCGTCGACGCGCACCCGCGTTCGACGCTGGCCCGGCCGACCGACGTACCCAACACCACGCCGACCGAGGAGCAGACCCCCGAGACCTATCTGGGCTACAAGTACCCGCTCGACATCGCCGGCCAGCCGCCGGACCACGACCGGTCGCAGACGCACCAATTCCCGTCGACGCTCGACGCCGACAAGTTCGCCCTCTCGGGCACCTGGACCGACACCGCCGAGGCGTTGACCGCCGGTCCCGCCGCGCGACTCGAGCTCAGCTACCAGGCCGAAAAGGTCTATCTCGTCCTCGGCGGCACCGGCTCCGTGACGGTCCGGATCGACGGACGAGTCACCTCGACCATCCATGTCGACGGCGTGCCGAAGCTCTACACCCTCGCCAACCGTGACGTGTCCAGCCGGTCGCTGTTACGCCTCGACGTCACGCCCGGCGTGCGGGCCTACGACTTCACCTTCGGATAGCTGCGGCGACCCGGTCGCGGGGACCTCTATCAGACAAAATTCTCGTTTGCGGTATTTCGTCGAGTAGCTGTCGGGGGAGTAGTCGTGGACGGTGAAGATCTCGCCGTTCGACTGGAACGTGGCGTTGGCCGAGCACCCGGGGTTGCACACCCCACCGCTGTCCGGCCGGACGGTGCTCGCGGACGCCGATGTCGAGCCGATGAACAGAGCTGCCGCGGCGACCGGGATCGCCGCCAGTCCGGTAAGACTCCGTCGGAGCCTCATGTGTCCTCCTCTCGGGCGCACCCTCGTGGCGCGCCAAGGAACGCAACCGTGTCACCGGGGACTCGCCGACCGCCTTGCCGAACCCTTGCCGTCGTCCTTGCCGGCCGGCCGCGCCGGTCCGACGCGTACCGTGGGTAGTGAGAACTGAGGGCAGGCAGGTGCGGCATGGCCGATCGTGCGGGTGACGAGCGTGAAGACCTGGTTGCGAAGCGTGAGCGCTGGCGCACCCTGCCGACCCGGATCCCGCGGTCGGAGTTGATCGAGGAGCAGGCGAGTGAGCCGCCACCCGACCCGGACGGCGGACGCGATCCCGAACGCGACTTCATGCTCCGCAACGCCGGCTTCTGATATCGGCCGGGCGGCTCGTCGATCTCGAGGGCATGCTTTTCGGGGGTTGTGGGTAGGCAAGAAGTCGACGACGCCGATCCGATGCCTCCCGGGAGTTGCGATGACCCTGTCCCCTGAAGAGAACTGGAAGCTGCAGGGGATAGAGCAGGGGATCGTGGGCGGCGACCGCATGTTGGCGGGCAAGTTCGCCGAGTTCTCCGGACTTCGGCCGCCCGGCACGCTCCGGGGCGACCTCGGCCGGGCCGTAGACATGCTGCATATCCGACTCGGCGGCTCCCGCAAATGGACGATTCCGGCGCTGTCGGTGTTGCTGGCGGTCGAGGCGTTGATCGCCACCGGAATCATCATCGGAAACATGTGGCTGGTCGTCGCCGGAGGCGCCCTCGCCGGATGCGCGGTCTCAGCTGCCGTCGGCGCCGTACTCGCCCGCGGACGTCGCGTCCGCCAGCCCCGCGAGCAGCAGGTGCGGCCTGCATTCCGGCGTGGACCTGCAAGCGGTGAAGCTCAGCTCGGCTGAGCACCGTTCAGCGCAGGTGACTCGTCGACCCGGACATGCGGAGTTCCCTCCCGTATCTGCGTGACTCGGGGTGATACTCGTGCCACAGTGCGCAACAGCACACTGAGGTACGTGTTACTCCTGCTTGAGGCATCCGCTGCTCCCCGGGAGGGGCCATGACCGGAGTCCGCTCATGGCGCGCCTTGTTGGCCGTCCCGGTGCTTGTGGCCGGTGCCGCCGTCATCGGGGTGGCCTCACCAGCGCAGGCTGCCCGGTCGGTCATCGATCTGGGCAGCCTCGGGGGTGGCTTCAGCTCCGCGACCGGGATCAACAACCTGGGCCAGGTAATCGGGGAGTCCACCACAGCGAACGGCACGGCCCATGCGTTTCGGTGGACCCGCTCTGCCGGGATGCGCAACCTCGGGACGCTCCGCGGCGGCAACGTCAGCTCCGCCGCCGCGATCAATGACCTCGGCCAGGTCGTCGGCTACTCGGAAATCGCGTCGGGCCAAGTCCGCGCTTTCCGGTGGACGCCGACCGGGGGGATGCGCAACCTCGGCACCCTCGATGGCGACAGCCAAGCCGTCGCGATCAACAACTCCGGCCAGGTCGGAGGCCGTTCTGACGCGGCGAACGGCGATCGCCATGCGTTCCGATGGACGCCGAGGGGCGGGATGCGGGACCTCGGCACCCTCGGCGGGACGGAGAGTTCTGTCACCGCCATGAATGATCTCGGTCAGCTGGCCGGCTCGTCGAGCACGAGGAACGGCGAGGAACACGCGTTCCGGTGGACACCCACCGGTGGGATGCGGGACCTCGGCACTCTCGGCGGTGCCGAAAGCACGGCGATCGACATCAACGATCTCGGTCAGGTCACCGGCTCGTCCACGACGGCGAACGGTGAGAACCACGCCTTCCGATGGACCCGCACCGGGGGGATGCGGGACCTCGGCACTCTCGGCACCACCTTCAGCTCTGCGACGGCCATCAACAATGTCGGGCAGGTGGCCGGCTTCTTGATCAAGGCAGGCATCCACCAGTCCGCGTTCCGGTGGACCCGCACCGGCGGGATACGCAACCTGGGCCACCTTGGCGGCAACTTCAGCACCGGCGTCGGGATCAATGACCACGGCGAGGTGGCCTGCGACTCCGTCACTACGAGAAACAAGTCGCACGCCTGCACGTGGACCCGATCTGCCGGCATGCGGGACCTCGGGACTCTCGGCGGATCCGAAAGCCAGGCCGCCGGGATCAACGAGCAAGGCCAGGTGACCGGGGATTCCACCACCGCAAAGGGCGAGAACCACGCCACCCTGTGGCTGCCCTGAGCCCTGTGGTGCGCCTGTGACTCATAACGGTTTCCTCGCCGATCATGCTGTCCTGTCGGGTTTGTAGCCGACGAAGGACAGATGTCCAGGCTGCTCGTCGGCCGTTCCGCCGTTGTCCACACCAGGGCTCGCGCATTTGCCAAAACCACGTACTCTTTGGGCCGCCATTACCGGCCGTAGAGCGAGGAACGCCATGGGCAGAGGGTCTGGAGCTGGGGTGAGACGGGTCGCGGACGGGCGCGGACGCGACCCCGTTGGCTAGCGCGCTGGAGCTCATCGAGTCCGACGTACGAGAGCTGGTACGGCGCCGAGGGCTCGACCCGATGAGTGACCCCGAGCGGGTCCGGTCGCTCGTCACCGAAGTGGTGACCGAGTACGACGACCGGGCCTTCGGCTCGTCTCTGCCTCCGGTCGGCGATACCCGCCAGGCGGCCCGGCTGGTGCTCGACGCCGTCGCCGGGTTCGGCCCGCTGCAACGGTATTTCGACGACCCTGAGGTCGAGGAGATCTGGATCAACGAGCCGGGCAAGGTCTTCATCGCCCGCCGCGGGCACAGCGAGCTGACGACGACCATCCTCGCCGGCGGGCAAGTGCAGGACCTGGTCGAGCGAATGCTGCGCACCTCGGGACGCCGGGTCGACCTGTCCACCCCATTCGTCGACGCGATGTTGCCCGACGGTTCACGGCTGCACGTGGTGATTCCCGACGTGACCCGACGTCATATGGCCGTGAACATCCGGAAGTTCGTGCTCACCGCGCCTTCGCTCGACGAGCTCGTGGGGCTCGGCAGCCTGACCGTCGCCGCGGCCAGGTTTCTCGAGGCTGCAGTGGCGGCAGGGCTCAACATCATCGTCTCCGGCGGCACCCAAGCCGGCAACACGGCAATTTCCTAAGACGCCCCGTTCGGGATCAGGTCGCGTCGATGCGCTGGCGGTACAGAGTCCAGGTCTGCGATGGCAAGTCGACCCGGACCGCAGCGCGTTGTTTGCGCGAGGACCGGAAGCGACGCGGCAGCTTGTGTTGAGTCTGCGTGGCGCGACCTTCGCCGTCGCCGAGGACGGCGCGTCAGCGCCGCCCGCAGGCGAGGGCAGAGGTCGTGGGAGCGGCCTTAAGGCGCCGGCGGAGCCGGCGCCTTCCTTTACTTGAAGTAGCAACGTAACTCGGGAATTCAGCGGCCAGCGCGACCAGGTTTGTCGGTGGTCACTGACAGCATCGGGCAATGAGCAGACGCAGATCACAGGTCGGTCACCGACGTCTAGAGAATTCTCAGGCCGCGGCTCAGGTCGTGAACGGAAGCCCAGGTCGGGGTCTCGACTGCGGCTGTCCGAATGTGGCGCGGATGGTCTATCGGATCCGCTGTGCTGCCTGCGGCGCGCTATGTGAGGGTCAGCTGGTCATTCCGACGGCGGCCGCACTAGGTGAGTTCCGGCCGGTGTTTGCGGGCTGCCAATGCGGCGGCGAGGCACAGGGGCAGGGACGGGTGGTCGAAATCGTCGGCTAGAAGTAGCTGCCCCCGGCACCCTCTAGCGGCCCGACATTGGCATGACGAACGACGTGCCATGCGCCGGCGACCGCTCGTTTGAGGCTGTTTCCCGACCTGTTACTCACTCTGAGTAGTAGATTGACTCCGGGGAGTAAATATCATGGGGGACCTTCGACGAGCGCTGCGGCTGACGGTTGTGGCTATTGCTCTGACCATGCTGGGGGCGGTCGCGGTCCCGGTTGGTGCTTCGGCGTCGGGTCCTGGTGTGCGGCCGTACGTGCCGGGCGCGGATGGGCATCGCCCAGGTCATCCCAGCGGCATCACTCCGAATATGGCCGGGGATCCGCCGGGGTCGCATTTCGGGAACTACGACCCGAGCAGTTTCGGCTGGACGTGGGCGCCGGGTTCGATCCCGTTCTCCTACCACGGGCACGTCTTCCCGCAGGGCGTGGTGAACGCCGATGTCGCCACCATCTTCACCAAAATTCTGGACACCATCACGCCGGGGATG
>DASXJE010000113.1 GCA_036497565.1 Mycobacteriales bacterium | reverse complement strand
AACGGTGGCCTGGTGAACATCAGTGTCCGCGACTCGAGCGGGCACTCCGCACAGTCCGCGGTTGCACTGCCGCTGGTCAACGCGTCGCTGCCCAACCTCCCGATTTCGTTGCCGACCATCTCTACGTCGCTCCCGAGCCTGCCGACGGTGTCGGTTCCCGCGTTGGGCACGGTCACCTCCGCGCTGCCCAAGGTCACCTCGGCGCTGCCGACAGTAGGGATCCCGGCCCTGCCCGACGTCACGTCTGTCCTTCCCAAGGTCACCTCCGCCCTACCGGCGGTAGGGATCCCGGCCGTGCCCGACGTCACCTCCGCGCTGCCCGACGTCACCTCCGCGCTGCCGAAGGTCAGCTCTGCGCTGCCGAAGTTGCCGGCGGTAGGGATTCCGGCGCTGCCCAAGGTCACCACTCCGGCACTACCGAAGCTCCCGACCCTGCCAACGGTCTCTGTTCCGGCGCTGCCGAGTCTCCCCACCCCGGCGCTCCCGAAGGTCTCAGCGCCCGCTTTGCCGAGCCTCCCGACCCCGACCCTTCCGAAGGTGACGACCCCGCCGCTGCCCAAGGTCACCACGCCGCCGCTGCCCAAGGTCACGACACCGCCGGTGCCGAGCCCGACCCTGCCGAAGGTCACGACACCGCCGCTGCCGAGCCCGACCCTGCCGAAGGTGACGACCCCGCCGCTGCCCAAGGCCACGACACCGCCGGTGCCGAGCCTGCCGACACCCGCGGCTCCCCTGCCGACGCCTGCGACGCCGTCGACCGCGGCCCCGGTGCGGTCCAGTCCGCCGCCGGCGACCACGACCTCGACCGCGACATCGGCACCTAGCGCGCCCGCACTTCCGGTGCCGACGCCGTCACTGCCGGTCCCCACACCCTCACTCCCGGGACTCTGATCGCAGGTCCGTCGTCCTCGCACGGTTCCCTTGGCGTGCGCCAAGTGCCACAATTCCCTCGGCTGCTTGCCGTCCGAGCCCCCCATCCTCAGGTCGGGTACGTCGCCATCACCTGTTGCCGAAGGGAGGCTTGTGCCGACCACCCCGACCGAAGCCCTGACCGACACTGAGCTCATCGCCGCCGTACGACGGCCATCCATCCAGCCGGGTCCCCGGCGTGGGAGCCGCGCCGAACAGACCGACCAGGCGCGCCACGCCTACGGGCAGCTCTGGGCGCGGCATGCCGGAGCGGCCCGGAACCTGGCTCGCCAACTCACCCGCAGCGACGCCGACGCCGACGACCTGGTGGCCGAGGCGTTCGCGCGGATCCTCGACGCCCTGCAGGCCGGTCGTGGTCCGGACACGGCGTTCCGCGCCTACCTGTTGACCACGGTGCGCAACACCTTCTACGACAAGGCGCGGCGCGACCGTCGAGTGACCTCCAGTGCCGACATGGCCGCGCACGACCGCGGCGTGCCGTTCGACGACCTCGTAGTCTCGGCGCTCGAGGCGTCGATGGCTGCACGCGCGTTCGCCGATCTGCCGGAACGCTGGCAGATGGTGCTGTGGCACACCGAGATCGAGGGCGCCGAGGCATCCGACGTAGCCCCGCTGCTCGGGCTCACCCCGAACGGCGTCTCGGCGCTCGCCTACCGGGCCCGCGAGGGCCTGCGGCAGGCGTATCTGCAGGTGCACCTGACGAGCCCTAACGGGCAGCGCTGTCGGACCACCGTCGAACGGCTCGGCGCATGGACCCGCAAGGGTCTGGCCCGGCGCGACGCCCGACGGGTCGAGGGGCATCTCTCCGACTGCCCGCAATGTCGCGCGCTCGCGGATGAACTCCTCGACGTCAACGCGGGGCTGCGCGGGGTCATCGCGCCGTTGGTCCTCGGCCTGCCGTTCGTGGCCGGTTATCTCGAGCTCACCGCCAGGTCCGCTTCCGCGGCCGGTGCCGGTGCCACCGCCGCGGCTGCTTCGGCCGGTACGTCGGCGGCGACCGGTTCCGCATCAGCCACGGGGTCGGGTGCTGGAGTGCCGGCTGCTATCTCGCGGCTGGCGCACCTTTCGAGTGTCGGGGCCGGGCAGATCGCCGCCGGTGCCGCGGCCGCCGCCGTCGTCGGCGCCGTGGTCGCGAGCCTGCTCCTCGGCAGCGGCGACAACACCGGGACGATCGGGTCGCCACCACCGGGTGGTCTGACGTTGAGCGCTCCGCCGAGCGGCTCGGCGAGACCCGGTCAGCCGACTTCGTCGACGTCTGGCCGACCCACGGCGACATCCGGGGCGCCGGGAACCGGCGGCTCGGGCGCACACGGTCCGCACGCCGGGACCAACGCCCCGGGCGGTGGACTGCTCGGTCCGGGTCCGTCCCCGGGCACCTCGTCGACCCCGACGGCGACCGGGCCGGCCGGCCAGAACCCGCCCGGTCAAGGTCCCCCCGGTCAAAACCCGCCCGGTGGGGGTACGCCGACCGGTCCGACCACCGCGCCGACCGGCCCCACCACCGCGCCGACCGGCGGCCCGACGCCGACCGGGACCACCCAGCCCACCGGCAACCCGCCGCCCACGACAAATCCGCCGACCCACAGCCCCCCGCCGTCCACAAAGCCGCCGACGAAGCCACCCACGAAGCCGCCGACAAAGCCACCCACGAAGCCGCCGGCGCCACCGCCGCCGGTCCTGAACTCGCCGACGATCTCGGTGCACACCCTGGTCCTCGGCATCTCGACGGGTCTCACGGTGACCGTGCACAACAGCGGCGGAAGCACAGCGACGGGAGTCGCGGTCGATCTGTCGCTGCCGGCCGGCGTACTCGCCCAACCCTCCGGAGCGTGCAGTGGAGGCGGCAGTTCGGCGACCTGCTCGATGGGATCGCTGAAGGCGGGGGCATCGGCGAGCATCAGGCTGCCGGTGCTCGCCTCCGCCCTCGGCAACGGGCTGGTCGGCGCGACCGCGCACGACTCGAGCGGTGGATCGGCGCACTCGTCCGCGGCACTCCCCGTCGTCGGCTCGCTCCCCATCCTCTGACGGCCGCTCCCCATTCCGCGTCAACGTGACGTTGATGCGGCTAGAGCGCTTGAACGTGACGTTCAAGCGGAATGGGGGGCGGCAACTTCGGACGGCGGGCGGTCGAGGGAGCGGGTCAGCCGACGCCGAGTTCGCGGGCGATCAGGATGCGCTGCACCTCTGAGGTGCCCTCGCCGATCTCGAGCACCTTCGAGTCGCGCCAGTGCCGGGCCACGGCGAACTCGTTCATGAACCCGTAGCCGCCGAAGATCTGGGTCGCGTCGCGCGCGTTGTCGACGGCGATCTGCGAGGAGTAGAGCTTCGCGATGGCGGCCTGCTTCTTGAACGGCTTACCGGCGACCATGCGCGCAGCGGCGTCGTAATAGGCGAGCCGGGCGACGTGGGTCCGCGTCTCCATGTCGGCGATGGTGAACGCGATCGCCTGATTGGCACCGATCGGTTTGCCGAACGCCTGACGCTCCCGGGAGTAGCGCACCGACTCATCGACACAGGCCTGTGCCAGACCGACGCCGAGCGCGGCGATCGCGATGCGCCCGCCGTCGAGGATGGACAGGAAGTTGGCGTAACCCCGGCCGCGCTCGCCGAGCAGATTGGCACTCGGTACCCGGCAGTCGTCGAAGGACAGTTCCCGGGTGTCCGAGGCGTGCCAGCCGACCTTCGAGTAGTTCTTCGACGCGGAGAAGCCGGCCCGCGGAATCGGAACCATGATCGAGGAGATCTCCTTGCGGCCGTCGCCCCCCGTCCCGGTGACCGCGGTGACGGTGACCAGCTCGCTGATGTCGGTCCCGGCGTTGGTGATGAAGCACTTCGAGCCGTTGATGACCCACTCGTCGCCGTCCAACCGGGCGGTGGTGCGGGTCGCCCCGGCGTCGGAGCCGCCACCGGGCTCGGTCAACCCGAATGCGCCGAGGGCCTGCCCCGACGTCAGCCGCGGCAGCCACTCCTGCTTCTGCGTCTCGTTCCCGAACGCATAGACCGGCATCGCCCCGAGTGATACGCCGGCCTCGAGGGTGATCGCGACGGACGAGTCGGCCCGGGCCAGCTCTTCAATCGCCAAACAGAGCGCGAAGTAATCGCCGCCCATCCCGCCGTACTCCTCGGGGAAGGGCAGGCCGAACAGCCCCATGTCCGCCATCTGCTTGACGACGGGATACGGGAAGGTGCTGTTCTGATCGGACTCGGCGGCCTGCGGCGCGACGACGGTGCGGGCGAAATCCTCGACCGTACGACGGAACGTCTCCTGCTCGGCGTCGAGGCAGTAGTCGGGCATCTCGGCTCATCCTCTCGAAGCCACCCGGGTCGGGCGGCGGACGATTCGACCGGGTGGATCGCACCGGGCTGTCCGGTAATACTCGCACGCGGTCCCTACACTGACGGGGTGCGTCTTGCGAGCCGGTTCAGCACCCCGTGGCGAATCATCGTCAAAGAGCTGTCCGCTTTCGGCGTTGTCGGCGCCGTCAACCTGGCCGTCGACGTCGGCATCTTCAACGCGCTGCACTTCGGCGCCGGCCTCGGCCCGCTGACCGCCAAGGTCATCTCCACGACGATCTCGACCACCCTGTCCTACTTCATGAACCGGCACTGGTCGTTCTCGCACCGCGCCCGCACCGGACTCGGTCGTGAATACACCCTGTTCTTCCTGCTCAACGGCGTGGCCCTGCTGATCGGGCTGGCCGTGATCGCGCTGGTGCACTACGGCTTCGGTCTGTCGAGCCCGTTCGCGCTCAATGTGGCCAACCTGATCGGGATCGGTCTGGGCTCGATCTTCCGGTTCTGGTCCTACAAGCGGTGGGTGTTCCTGAGCAAGCAGCGGGCGGACGAACGCTCGGATGCGCACTCGGCCGCCGGCCTGTCCTGACCCGGCGCCGGCCAGGGCCCGTTCAGCCGAGTTCTCCGCCCAGCTCCGCACGAGCCAGGTAGACCGTGAATACCGGCGGTGAGGATCTGCGCAATTCCAGCCGCCCGCCGTCGGCCTCGACGAGCGCCCGGGCCAGTGCGAGGCCGAGGCCGGTGCTGTTGGACCCGCTCACCCCGCGCTCGAAGAGCGACGGCACGAGGTCGGGCGCGACACCCGCCCCCTCGTCGGTCACCTCCACGACGACGTTGGTTCCGGCGATGTGCGCCGTCACCCGCACCGACCCGGCACCGTGCTGCACCGCGTTGTCCACCAGCGCGCCGACCGCCTGATGCAGCCGACCCGGGGTCGCGGTCGCCACCAGCCCCGGCTCGGCGACGACGCCGACCGACCGCCCGACCCGGGCGATCGCGGGCGCGTGCTCGGCGACGATGACGCGAAGCTCGTGGGCGACGTCGACCACCTCGGCGCCGGCCGCGCGCGCGTGCCGGGCCTGGGCCAGCAGTTCGTTGACCACGCCGGAGAGGCGTTCGGCCTGCTCCAGTGCCGCGACGGCCTCGGTCCGTACGTCGGGATCGTCGGAGAGCGCGATCTCCTCCAGCCGCATCTGCAGCGCCGTCAGCCGGGTCCGGAGTTGATGCGACACGTCGCTGGCGAGATCGCGCTCCCGGCGTACCAGCTCGGCGATCTCGTTGGCGCTGCGGTCGAGCACGTCGGAGACCCGGTCCAACTCGGGTACGCCGTGCCGGGTCGGGGAGAGGCGGAAGTCACCGGCACCGAGGCGGGCCGCCCGGTCGGCGACGTCGAGCAGCGGGCCGGACAACCGACGGGCGGAGAGTACGGCGACCCCGGCCGCGGCGGCCGCGGACAGGAGCGCGAGGCCGAGCACCAGGAGCCCGGCGCTGAGCTGTTCCTGGCGGATCCCCGCGGCCGGCCGCGCGACCTCGACCCGGCCCCCTTCGCGGACCGACACGCTCTGGGAGATGGCGTCCTTCCCCAGGTGCGGGCCGGAGTTGACGACCGCGCCGGAGGGAAGGGTGACCTGGACCTGCTGACCCGCGGGCACCAGTCGGGCCAGCCGCCGCGGGGAGATCTCGCCGAGGCCGATCCGGTCCTCGACGTAGGCCTGCACGGCCTGTGTCTCACGCAGCAGGTCGTTGTTGGCGACGTCGGAGATCAACCGGACCGTCACGATGAGCAGCGGCAGCCCGAGCACCAGAATGGCGACCGCCACGACGCCGAGCGTCGACAGCAGAAGCCGGCGCCGCATGGCGGACCCGGGTCAGCCGCGCTCGAAGCGGAATCCGACCCCTCGCACGGTGGACAGCAGCCGGGAGTTCTGCGGGTCGTCGCCGAGTTTGCGGCGCAGCCAGGAGACGTGCATGTCCAGCGTCTTGGAGGCGGTGCCCTCCGTGTCGTCCCACACGTCGCGCATGATCTCGTCGCGGGTCACCACGGTGCCGGCCCGCTCCAGCAGCACCCGCAGTAGCTCGAACTCCTTGTTGGACAGGGACAGCTCCGCGTCGTTCTGCCAGACCCGCCGCGACGGTATCTCCAGCCGTACCCCGCTGGCCTCCAGCAGGTCGACCCCGCGGCGGCGCAGCAGCGCCCGCACCCGGGCCAACAGCTCGGCCAGCCGGAACGGCTTGGCCACGTAGTCGTCGGCACCGGCGTCCAGGCCAACCACGAAATCCACCTCGTCGGTGCGGGCGGTCAGCACCAGCACCGGCACGGTCGACTTCGCCGCCCGCAGCCGGCGGCAGACCTCCAGACCGTCCATCCCCGGCAGTCCCAGGTCCAACACCACCAGGCCGACCAGGCCGGACAGCGCGCTCTGCAACGCCGACTGGCCGTCCCGGCGGACTATGACGTCGTATCCCTCACGCTGTAGGGCGCGCGACAAAGGCTCCGAAATGGCCGAATCATCCTCGGCAAGCAATACGGCAGGCACGCGGTCACCATAAGCCGAACACGTCGATGCCCGCCGCACCCGGGTCCAAAGTCGACTCCGGACGCGTCCCCGCGCTGCGTCGGCGGTGTGAGAGCGTGGCGCGGTGACCCTGCATTTCGAAGATCTCGTGGCGGGTGCCGTCTTCGACCTGGGAACGGCCGCGGTCGACGAGGAGGAGATGCTCGCCTTCGCCAAGCAGTTCGACCCGCAGCCGTTCCACGTCGACCCGCGGGCGGCCGAGCAGAGCCCGTTCCACGGCGTGATCGCCTCCGGCTGGTTCACCGGAAGCCTGTTCATGCGGCTCTACGTCGACGCGCTGCTGGCGGACTCGGCGAGCCAGGGCTCGCCCGGCTGCGAGGACCTGCGCTGGCTGTCCCCGGTCCGTGGTGGCGACCTGCTCACCGGCCGGCTCACCGTCCTCGAGACCCGGGACTCGGCCACCCGCGCCGACCGGGGCACGGCGATCATGCGCGGCGAGCTGCTGCGCGACGGGGAGCCGGTCTTCCGGGTCACCTTCCGCGGGCTCTTCGGCCGCCGTACGCCCCTGACCCGCTGACGCCCGGCGGACCGGCCCGGGGAAACGCGGCTTTCACCCGGTTGGGGTGATGCCGGCCGATCCGGGCGGCGCGAGCCTGAGGGCTACGGGCCGACGAGGCCGGTGGAGGTACGCATGTCGAGCTTGCGCACGCGTCTGGCCGGCCACCGGGAGCACCCCCAGTCGGCGAACGGGCAGCTCACGCCGGCCGCCCTGCGGACTCCGAGCGCGGCGGGATGGGCCGGGATCCTCTTCGCCGTGCTCTTCACCCTCGCCGTGGTCCTGATCCACCTGGCGGCGCCGGCCAATCCGAACGACGTGCACGGGTGGCTCGGCAACCCCACCGGGCGGACCGAGCTCCACGTGGGGCTGACCCTGGTGCCGTTCTGCGGGATCTTCTTCCTCTGGTTCATGGGAGCGGTGCGCTCCCAGATCGGCGACCGGGAGGACAAGTTCTTCGGGACCCTCTACCTCGGCAGCGGCCTGCTCTTCCTCGCGATGCTGTTCATCCTTGCCGCCCTCTTCGTCGGGTTGATCACGGTGACCAACCAGCACAGCGGTACGCCGCCGAATGATCTGTGGCGGTTCGGGCGCAGCACGATCTACAACATCACGAACAGCTACGGGCTGCGTATGGCCGCGGTCTTCACCATCTCGACCTCGATGATCGCGCTGAAGCTGCGACTGCACCACCGGTGGATCACGTGGTCCGGCTTCCTGGTCGGCATCCTGCTGCTGGTCACGGCGACGACCGTGCCGTGGATCGAACTCGTCTTCCCCGCCTGGGTCTTCGCCGTCAGCGTCAACATCCTGCTGCGCACCCGCGCCGGAGCGACGCCCGCATCGGTGGCCGCGGCGTCTGCCGCGTCCTAGGGCGGGTCGTCGGTCAGCGATCCGGGAGCGCCAGCAACTCCACCGGTTCACCGGCCCATCCCGGCGGTACCACGGCGAGCGCGTCGGCCACGGCCGCTCCCCACAGCGAGGCCGGCCGGTCGTGCCCGGTCGGAGCCACGGTGACGCCGTCGATCCGGCGTACCGCAATGATCCGGGTGAGATCCGCCGGGCGGTGCCAGCCGTCGAGCCGCGCCGTCGGGAGCACCGGCATCGCCCGGCCGGCCAGGCCGGCGCAGAGCGGTCCGAGCATCGTGAGCAGCGCGACGAGCGCGGCATAGGGATTTCCGGGCAGACCGACGACCGGCCGGCCGTCGGGGAGTACGGCGAGGGCCTGCGGGTGGCCCGGCCGGCAGGCGACCCCGGCGACGACGACGGTCGCGCCGAGTCCGGTGAGCACGTCGGACAGCGGGTCGGTCGTCCCCACCGACGACCCGCCGCAGGTGAGGATCACGTCACCGGCGGGGTCGGTCAGGGCCCCGGCGAGCTCCGCCGGGTCGTCGCCGACGCGGGTCAACTCCACGACGTCGCCGCCGAGCCCGGCGATCAGGCCGGGCAGCGCCGGTCCGAGCGCGTCGCGCACCCGGCCGGGGCCGGGCGGGCCACTCGTCACCACCTCGTTGCCGGAGACCACCGCGCGGACCCGCGGCCGGGGCCGGACGCACAGCGAGTCGAGGCCCAGGCCGGCGGCCAGGCCGAGCAGTGCCGGTGTCACCGGGGTGCCGGCTTCGGCCAGGATCGCATCGGCCGGGACCGTCTCACCGGTCCGCCGGATGTGCCGGCCGGCGGCGATCTCGCCGGTCACCGTCGCGCCCGCCCGGTGTGCGTCTTCGTACGGCAGTACGGCGTCGGTCCCAACCGGCACCGGCGCACCGGTCGCGATCTCGACCGTCTCCCCCGGACCCAGCCGACCCGGCTCGGCCGTATCGGCCAGCAGCCGGCCGACGACCCGCCAGGGACCCGGTCCGGCGACCGCGTAGCCGTCCATCGCCGTGCTGTCGGCGCTGGGCAGCGGCCGCGGCGCGATCAGTGCGGCGGCGAGCGTCGCACCGGCCGCGTCGGCGAGGCGCCGCTCGACGGGCGGGAGCGAGCTGCCCGCGGAGAACGCGCAGGCCCGGGCCTTCGGCCACGGGGTGCCGGTACGTCTCACCGCGGCTCGGCGCTCCACCCCTCGACGAGCCGGCTCACCCGGCCGGCCGCGTCGACGGCGGCTGCGGCCGGGTCCTCGGCGCGGCCGGCGGCGAGCCCGACGAGGAACGCCGTCAGGGGTGCCGCCGGACGGGCCACCCCGTGCGCCACGTCGCGGGCCAGGTCGAGCACCAGCGTGGTCGCGCCGTCGGCGTCCACCAGGTCGGTGATGTCGAGTTCCCGGCATACCGCCGCGGTCCACTCCTCGAGCGTGCTCATCCCCACTCCCTCGCGCGCGCCAGGTCGGCCGGTGTGTCGCAGTCGAACCACGGCGGTGCCGATCCCGCGCGCACCCGAACGGTACGGCGGAGCACGGCCGGCGCGGCGGCCACCACCTGCCGCAGCGGCGTCCCCGCACCGACGCCGGCCAGCGCCGTACGCAGCGCCGCCGTGCGCCACACCGCGCACAACGGCTGGTCGCGACCGTCGTCGTCGACGAGCAGGGCGAGCGCCGGACCGTCGTCGGCGGCGACCGCGCGGCGCAGGTCGTCGAGCACCGCGCCCGTGACGAACGGCAGGTCGCCCCCGAGTACGGCGACCTGGGCCGCGCGGACGTGCGGGATACCGGCGACCAGCGCCGCCGCGGGACCCCCGCCGGGCGGGTCCTCACGGGCCACGACGTCGGCCCGCACCCCGGCGTACGCCGGACCGACCACGATCAGCTGCCCGGCATCGGCCGCGGCGGCGGCAACCCGCGCCACGATCGGCCGGTCGCCGACCTGCAACGCCGGCTTGTCCGCGCCACCGAGCCGGCGGCCCGAACCGCCGGTCAGCAGCACCGCGTCGAACTCCTGGAGCGGCGTCACCGGAGTCGGTCGGCGCCGGCATAAACGTTGCAGCGCCGGCCGCGCAGGAACCCGACCAGCGTCATCCCGAACTCCTCGGCCAGGGCGACCGCGAGGCTGGACGGGGCGGAGACCGCGCACAGTACGGCGATCCCGGCGACGAGCGCCTTCTGCACGACCTCGAAACCGGCCCGGCCGCTTACTACGAGCACCTGGTCGCGCAGCGGCAGCCGGTCGTCGAGCAGTTCCTGCCCGACGACCTTGTCCACGGCGTTGTGCCGGCCGACGTCCTCCCTGACCAGCAGCGGCTCGCCCGCCGCGGTGAACAACCCCGCGGCGTGCAGCCCGCCGGTCGCCGCGAAGGTCGCCTGCGCCGCACGGAGCTTGTCCGGGAGGGAGTAGAGCATCTCGGCGTCGATCCGCGGTCCCTCGGCCGGCGGCGGGACGCCACGCACCTTCAGTGCCTCGAGGCTGGTCTTGCCGCACACGCCGCAGGCCGATGACATGGTGCCGCGCCGCTCCATCCCGGACAGGTCCGGCACGGGACCGCGAATGCCGACGGTCACGACGTTGTAGGCCTGTTCCTGCGCCGTGATGTCGGTGCAGTAGTCGATCTGGCGCAGCTCGTCGCGGCCGCCGAGGATCCCCTCGCTGTGCAGCAGCCCGGCGGCGAGGGCGAAATCGTCGCCCGGGGTGCGCATGGTGACCGCGACCGGCGTGACGATCCCGCCGGCGTCGAGCCGGACCTCGAGCGGCTCCTCGGTCGTCACGGTGTCCCGGCGTACGACGGTCCGCCCGTCCTCGAGCACCTGCACCCGGGCCCGTGTGGTGCTTGCTGGGCGCGACGGCATGTTCGTAGGCTACGGCGCCGCGTCGACGACCCGGCGCCGGTCGTCGGGCAGCCGCTGGGTGCGGCCGCGGCGGTCGAGCAGTTCGAGCAGCGGTACGGCGACCCGGCGGCTGGTGGCGAGGGCCCGCCGGGCCTCGCTGGTGGTGAACGGTTGCGGCAGCCCGCCGACCACCTGCGCGGCACGCGCGTCGGCGCCCGGCAACAGGTAGACGCCGTCGGTGACCTTGAGCAGCTCACCGGCCCGGACGGCGGCGGCCAGCTGGCGCGACCCGAGCCCGAGGTCGGCGAGCCGGCGCGACTCGGGCGCCGCGAACGGCGCGTCGGCGAGGTCGCGGCGTACCTCGTCGAGCGCAGCCGTCAGCTCCGCGGGCAGCGGCGGACCGGCCACCCACAACCTGCCGTCCCGCAGCGTGATCGGGCGGGCGACGAGCGCGCGGACGAGGCGGCCGTCGGGCAGGTCCAGCAGGTGCCGGGCGGCCTCGACCGGCAGCCCGGGGTCGAGCGGGTGGGCCGCGGCGTGGTCGGCGACGGCAGCATTGAGCTGCACGCGGAGCTGCGCCCAGTGGTCCGGGTCGGCGAGCCAGTCGCCGGCGACGGGCGCACCCGGCGGCTCCGCACCCATCGCCCGCAGTTCCGGCACCCGGATCAGCCGGCGGCGACGCAGCTCGGCGGCACCGTCCGGCACCCCGTCGGCTCGCGCCAGTACGCCGGCCCGGGCGCGGGCCGCGCCACGGCGGGACAACGCCGGCGGCCGGACGTCGAGCACGAGCACCCCGGCGGCGACCCGGCGCCGCCCCGGATCGCGCAGCACGGCACGGTCGCCGATCCGCAGCGGCAGCGGCTCCGCGAGCGAGAGCCGCACGGTGTCGGCACCGAGCGGGCGCACCCGCACCGGCGCGGCGGCCGAGCCGACGTGCAGCGACATCTCGCTCGGCAGGTCGTCGGCCGGGTCCCCGCGGAGCCGGACGTCGACGAGGTCGGTGAGCAGCCAGGCGTCGGGGGTCAGCAGGGTGGTGCCGCGGCGTACCTCGTCCGGGTGCACGCCGCGCAGGTTGACGGCGATCCGGGCGGTGGCGTCCATGGCATCGACCGGTCGTCCGAGCGACTGCAGTCCCCGGACGGTGACGGTGCGCCCGCCCGGCGCGATCAGCAGCGGGTCACCGGTGCGGACCGAGCCCGCGGCCAGCGTGCCGGTGACGACCGTGCCGGCGCCGCGCACGGTGAACGCCCGGTCGATCCACAGCCGCACCGGCGCGGTGAGATCCGGCGGTGGTAGCGCGGCCACCAGCCGATCCAGCGCGGCCCGCAGCTGGTCGAGGCCCGTGCCTGTCTCGCCGCTGACCGCCACCGCCTCGACCTGTCCGAGTGACGTCCGGGCGATGTGGGCCCGCGCGCTTTCCATGGCGGGCGCCGGGTCGGCCAGGTCGGCGCGGGTGACGGCGAGCAGGCCGTGCTGCACCCCGAGCGCGTCGAGGGCGTCGAGATGCTCTGCCGATTGGGGCATCCAGCCCTCGTCGGCGGCGACGACGAGCAGCACCGCCGGCACCGGGCCGACGCCGGCGAGCATGTTGCCGACGAACCGCTCATGCCCTGGTACGTCGACGAAAGCGACCGTCCCGCCGGACGGGAGCGTGGTCCACGCGTAGCCGAGGTCGATGGTCATGCCGCGGCGACGTTCCTCGGCCCAGCGGTCGGGCTCCATCCCGGTCAGCGCCCGGACCAGTGTCGACTTGCCGTGGTCGACGTGTCCCGCGGTCGCGACGACGTACATCACCGCCACCCGCTTCGATCCGGCACTCGATGCGGCTCTCCATTCGGCTTGGGGGCGCAGCCATTCCGCGTCAACGTGACGTTGATGCGGCTAGAGCGCGTGAACGTCACGTTCACGCGGAATGGGGCGGGTCGGTCGGGGTCGCGGCGACGACGGCGGCGCGCAGCCGGTCGTCCATCGCCGCCGGAACCGCGCGCAGATCGAGCAGGCACCGGCCGTTCTCGACCCGGCCGAGTACGGCCGGCTCGCCGTGGCGCAGCAGCTCGGCGTACGGCGCCGGCAGGCTCACCGCAGCGCTGGGCAGCAGCACGCCAGGTGCGCCGCCGCCGCCCACCTCGGCGTCGGTCTCGGCGACGTCGGCGGCGATCCCGGCCGCGCGCAACGTCTCGGCAATGGCGGCAGCGCGGCCGACCAGCGTCGCCCGGTCGGCCTCCAGCGCCTGCACCGTCGGTATCCCCGCGCCACGCAGGGTGGCCTCCAGCGCGGCCAAGGTCAGCTTGTCGACCCGCAGGGCGCGGGCCAGCGGATGCCGACGGAGCCGCTCGACCAGGTCGGCCCGGCCGAGCAGCAGCCCCGCCTGCGGGCCACCGAGCAGCTTGTCGCCGCTCGCGGTGACCAGGTCCGCCCCGGCGCGCAACGTCGTGGCCGCGTCCGGCTCATCCGGCAGCGCGGGATGCGCGGCGAGCAGCCCGGAGCCGATGTCCACCACCAGCGGTGTGGGCAGGCCGGCCAGCTCGGTGACCGACGCCGAGGTGGTGAAGCCGGAGACGCTGAAGTTCGACGGGTGCACCTTGAGGATGAAGCCGGTGTCCGGACCGACCGCGTCGGCGTAGTCGCGCAGCACGGTGCGGTTGGTCGTCCCCACCTCGCGCAGCCGCGCGCCGGTCGACGCGAGCAGGTCGGGCAGCCGGAACCCGTCCCCGATCTCCACCATCTCGCCGCGGCTGATCACGATCTCGCGGCCCTGGGCAAGGGCGGTCGCGACCAGCACGAGAGCCGCCGCGTTGTTGTTCACCACGTGCACGCCCGCAGCGTCCGGTACGGCGTCGGCCAGCGCGGCGATCGTGCCGCGTCCCCGTCGGCCGCGCCGGCCGGTCGCGAGGTCGAGCTCGACGTCGGTACTGCCGCTCGCGGTGAGCAGGGCGTCCCGCGCCGCGTCGGACAGCGGCGCCCGGCCGAGGTTGGTGTGCAGCAATACGCCGGTGGCGTTGAGCACCGGCCGCAGGGTCGCCGCCGCCGGGGGCAGCGCGGACAGCGCCGCCTCGACCACGCCGTCGGGGCCGATCTCCCCCGTCCGGCAACGTTGCTGGGCCTCGGCGACCGCTGCCTTCACCACGTCGCGGTGCAGCCGCCGCAACGCCGGCGCCAGCCGCGGGTCGGCGAGCACGGCGTCGGTGCGCGGTACCCGCCGGCGGAGGTCGTCCACGTTGCGCGACGCTACGCCGCCCGCGGCTCGATCCGGCCCGGACGGTCGACGCGGGCCGGTGCCGGGCGGCACACTGCTGGTGCGGGTCCGGTCGGGCAGCGGACGGGCCGCCCCGGGGAGGACCAGGTGACGATCGATCCGGACAGGTCCGCCGACTACGACGTCCTGGTCGTCGGCTCGGGCTTCGGCGGGTCGGTGACCGCGCTCCGGCTGGCGGAGAAGGGCTACCGGGTCGGCGTACTCGAGGCCGGTCGGCGGTTCGATCCGGCGACGCTGCCGGCGACGTCCTGGGACCTGCGCAACTTCCTGTGGGCACCGAGGCTGGGCTGCACCGGCATCCAGCGGATCCATCTGCTGCGCAACGTCGTCGTCCTCGCCGGAGCCGGTGTCGGCGGCGGATCGCTCAACTACGCCAACACCCTTTACGAGCCGCCGCAGGCCTTCTACGACGACACACAGTGGCGCGACATCACCGACTGGCGGGCCGAGCTCGCGCCGTACTACGCGGAGGCCAGCCGGATGCTGGGCGTGACCCGCAACCCGACCATGACGCCCGCCGACGAGGAGATGAAGGCGGTAGCCGAGGAGATGGGCGTCGGTGACACGTTCCGTCTGACGCCGGTCGGCGTCTTCTTCGGCGCTGAGGGCGTCGCGCCGGGCACCGAGGTCGACGACCCGTACTTCGGCGGGGTGGGGCCGTCCCGGCGTACCTGCATCCAGTGTGGACAGTGCATGACCGGGTGCCGGCACGGCGCCAAGAACACCCTGACCACCAATTACCTCTACCTCGCCGAGCGGGCCGGCGCCGTCGTCCACCCGCTGACGACGGTCACCCGGATCACCCCGGGCGGCGGCGGATACACCGTCGACACCGTCCGCACCGGCACCTGGCGGGCCCGGCGCACCACGCGCACCTTCACGGCCAGGCAGGTCGTGCTCGCCGCAGGGGCATGGGGCACGCAGCAGCTGCTGCACCGGGCGGTCGCCGACGGTCAACTCCCCGATGTGTCCGCGAGGCTCGGAGTGCTGACCCGCACCAACTCCGAGGCCCTGCTCGGCGCCACCCGCAACGAGTCCACTGTGGATTACACCCGCGGGGTGGCGATCTCGTCGTCGTTCGAGGCTGACGAGCACACCCACATCGAGCCGGTGCGCTACGGCCGGGGGTCCAATGCGATGGGCCTGCTCGGCACGCTGCAGGTCGACGGCGGCGGGCCGGTGCCGCGGTGGGCGAAGTGGCTCGGCGCCGCGGCCCGTCATCCGGCGCGGCTCGCCCGCAGCGTCGACGTACGCCAATGGTCCGAGCGCACCATCATCGCGCTGGCGATGCAGTCGCTGGACAACTCGATCACGGTGGTACGGCGGCGCGGGCCCCTCGGTCGCACCCGGCTGACGTCCCGCCCGGGTCACGGCGCGCCCAACCCGTCCTGGATCCCGGTCGCGCACGACGTCGTACGCCGGCTCGCCACCCGGATCGGCGGCTGGCCCGGCGGGACAGTGGGTGACGTGGCCAACATCCCGATGACGGCGCACTTCCTCGGCGGCTGCGCGATCGGCGCGGACGCGGGCACGGGGGTGATCGACGCCTATCACCGGGTCTATGGCCATCCCGGGCTGCACGTCGTCGACGGCTCCGCCGTCTCGGCGAACCTCGGGGTCAACCCGGCGCTGACGATCACCGCCCAGGCCGAGCGCGCGATGGCGCTGTGGCCCAACAAGGGCGCGGCCGATCCGCGACCGGCGTTGGGGGCGCCGTACCGGCGGATCGAGCCGGTCGCCGCCCGCTCGCCGGCGGTCCCGGCGCGTCACCCGACGCCGGGAGGCACCGCGGCCCCGTAATCTGACCGCGCACCGTGTCCGCCCACGACGAGTACGGGGTCGCCGAATGTCCCAGCTGAGCTATCTGCAGGCCGTGTCGATCGGACTGCTGCAGGGCGTCAGTGAGCTGTTCCCGGTGTCGAGCCTCGGGCACTCGATCCTGGTGCCGGCGCTGATCGGCGGTTCGTGGGAACAGTTGGTCACCCAGCAGTCGGAGTCCGAGTCGCCGTACCTCGCGTTCATCGTGGGCCTGCACGTCGCGACCGCGCTGGCCCTGCTGCTCTTCTTCTGGCGCGACTGGGTCCGGCTGATCCGCGGGCTCTTCTCCTCGATCGCGCGGCGCCGTATCGAGACCGTCGACGAGAAGATGATCTGGCTGCTGATCATCGCGACCATCCCGGCCGGGCTCGTCGGCCTGCTGCTCGAACACCCGCTGCGGACGCTCTTCGCGAAGCCGCTCGCGGCCTCGATCTTCCTGACCATCAATGGGCTGGTGCTCTTCAGCGGGGAGTTCCTGCGTCGCCGGTTCGCCGACCGGGACCCGGACCGTCCGATGTCCACCGATCCCGACGTGACGGACGAGCCGGGGATCGTGGCTCGGATCGGGGTGGGCAGCGCCGTGATAATCGGCGTGGCGCAGATAACGGCGCTCTTCGCCGGGATCAGCCGCTCCGGGGTGACGATGGTGGCCGGTCTGCTGCGCGGCCTGAACCACGAGCAGGCGGTGCGGTTCGCGTTCCTGCTCGCGACGCCGATCATCCTCGGCGCCGGCGTCTACAAGCTGCCGGACCTCGCCGGCCCGCTGGGCAACGGCATCCGCGGGCAGGTCGTCGTCGGCAGCGTCGCGGCCTTCGTCGCGGCTCTGATCTCGGTCAAATTCCTGACCCGCTACTTCGAGACCCGCACCCTCACGCCGTTCGCGATCTACTGCGTGCTCTTCGGCGGCGCGTGCGTCATCTACTTCAGCTGAGCGCGCCGGCCGGGCGGTGTGTGGCGGAGGCGGACGGGAATCGAACCCGCCAGACCGAGATCCTCGGCCTCTACGGTTTTGAAGACCGCGCCGGTCACCAGGCCGGATACGCCTCCGCCCGCGAGGCTAACGACGCCGCCCGTCCGCCGCGCACTCCCCCCGCCTCCCCATGATCAAGAGGGGATTCGTACGGCGTTTCGTACCGAAATCCCCTCTTGATCACGGGAGAGGGAGCGGGAAGCGGGCGAACGTCGGGTCAGAAGCCGCCGGTGTCGCGGGCCATCTCGACGTTGCCGGCTCCGAGGCCGCCGTCCACCGGGAGTACGGCGCCGCTGATCCAGGCGGCCCGGTCGGAGGCGAGGAAGCATGCCGCCTCGGCGATGTCGGGCGGCTCGCCGACCCGGCCGAGCGGATACCAGCGGGCCAGCTTGGTGAGCGTGTCGGGGTCGCGGGCAAGCCGGTCCGTCCAGATCGGGCCGCGGACCGTGCCCGGGGCGATCGCGTTGGTACGCACGTTGGAGTCGCCGTACATCGCGGCGAGGGTGCGGGTGAGCGAGATCAGTGCGGCCTTGGCGGCGCTGTAGGCCGGGTCGCCGTAGAAGCTCAGGCCGTTGACCGACGCGATGTTGATGATGCTGCCGCGACGGTGCTCGATCATCGCCGGCAGCACCGCCCGCGCACCGTGCACGGCACCCTTGACGATGACGTCGAAGATGTGGTCCCACTGCTCGAGCGGGGTGTCGAGGAACGACTCGGCCGGGGCGATCGCCGCGTTGTTGACGAGAATGTCGACCGGCCCCAGTTCGTTGGCGGCCTCCTCGACGACGCGGGTGACCTGCGCGGCGTCGGTGACGTCCATGACCCGGCCGATCACGCTCGAGCCGTCGCCCGTCCCGTGCTCGACGACCTCGCGGACCGCCGTGTCGTCGAGGTCGGTGACAACGATCGCGGCGCCCTGCT